>JANXSH010000255.1 GCA_025356615.1 Planctomycetia bacterium
CAACCATCTGGATGTTCGGGAACTGCTCGACGACGCGGTCGATCATCATGAAGAACGTGTCCGGGTCGAGGTTCGACTTCGACGCCACGTCCGGCCCGACGATGCCGAGGCCCTTCTGGAGGTCTTCCTCGTTGCCGATGAGCGCATCGACGTTGCCGACGATCCTCCGTAAGACCGCCTGCGCGCGCGGGACGCCGCCGACCGACGCCCACAGTTTGGCGCGGTAGTTGAGGTCGAACGAGATCATCGCCCCCTGCGCCCTGGCGGCCTTCATGCCCTCGAGGATCAGGTCCGAGGTCGTCTCGGACAGGGCCGCGAAGATGCCGCCACTGTGGAACCACCGGACGCCCCCGGCCATGATCTGCGCCCAGTCGAAGTCGCCGACCTTCAGCATCGCCCCGGCCTCGTTGGCGCGGTTGTAGAACACTACCGGCGGGCGGACGCCCTGCCCGCGATCGCTGTAGACCGTGGCTATGTTCGGCCCGCGAACGCCATCGTGGGGGAACCACTTAAAGAACGGCCTCACACCAGTCTCGCGGACGCGCGACTGGACAAGTTCGCCGATGCCGTAGTCCACCATCGCCGTGGCGATGGCGGTGTTCAGGCCGAAGCAGTCCGAGAGGGCCGCCGCGACGTTGTACTCGCCGCCGCTGACGTGTACATCGAAAGACCGCGCCTTGCGGAAGGGGATGATCCCCGGATCGAGGCGATGGACCAGCGCCCCCAGGGCGAGGAAATCGAGGGCGCAGGCGTCGTCGCGTATCGGTAAGCCGCTCATGGATGCTCCGGGATCTGCGAGAAGGATCGACGGGGATGGTATAGGGATCAGGGCGAAGCCCAGCCATTGCAATGGCTGGGGTTGGGGCGATAGCAAGATACCTACCGACATTGTCCCCCACCGCCAGAACCTGGTACGATCCGCGCGCCCGAGGAGAAGTTCCCATGCCACGCATCATGCAACTCAGCCCCCAGGTCGTCGCCCGGATCGCCGCAGGCGAGGTGATCGAGCGCCCCGCCAGCGTCCTCAAGGAGATGCTCGAGAACAGCATCGACGCCGGCAGCACGCGCATGGACGTGGAGATCACTCAGGGCGGTCTCGACTGCGTCCGAGTCGTGGACGACGGCTGCGGCATCGATGGCGACGACCTCGCGCTCGCCTTCGCGGCCCATGCGACGAGCAAGCTGCGCTCCGCCGAGGATCTCACGACGATCGGCACGCTCGGCTTTCGCGGCGAGGGGTTGGCCTCGATCGGCGCGGTCGCCCAGGTTCTGCTCCAGTCCCGACCCGCCGGGGCGGATCGAGGCAGCGAGGTGCGCTGCGACGGCGGGGCGCTCGGCGAAGTCCGCCCCTGGAACGGCGCGAGCGGGACGCGCATCGAGGTTCGGCACCTGTTCTTCAACACGCCGGCTCGGCGGAAGTTCCTGCGCGGCCCCTCGACCGAGATGGGCCACGTCAGCGAGACCTTTACGCGCCTCGCCCTGTCCCACCTCGGCCTGCACCTCACGCTCAGCCACAACGGACGACGACTGCACGACATCCCGGCGAGTGCGGGGCTGCTCGACCGCATCGCCGCGTTCTACGGCGACGACCTGCGGGGGCAGCTCCGCGTGGTCGAGGGCGAACACCAGGGCATGACGCTCGGCGGCTACGTCGCCGACCCGATCTGCGAGCGCGGCGGGACGCAGATGCAGTACGTCTTCGTCAACGGGCGCTGGATTCGCGACCGCTTCATCTCGCAAGCCCTGCAAGAGGCGTATCGCGGCCTGCTGCTCACGGGCAAGCACCCGGTCGCCTTCCTGTTCCTCGACGTGCCGCCCGACGCCGTCGATGTGAACGTTCACCCGACCAAGGCGGAGGTGAGATTCCGCCAGCCGAGCCAGGTGCAACACCTCGTCCAGACCGCCGTCCGCGCCGTGCTGAAGGGCGAAGACCTGACCGCGCCGTTCCGCCTGCCACCCGCCGCGCCTCTGGTGATGACGCAGGCACCGACCCAGGGGGCGATGGCGTTCAGCGCCCCGCCCAGGCCAGCACCCGCGCCGCGCCTTATGGTCACTCCGACACCCGCGCCGATTCCCGCCCCCAGTGCCGAACGTCGTGTCGCGCCGACTCCCGTCGCCATCGCCGAGCCGCCCGCGAAGGCGGTGCAGATGCACGATATGTACCTCCTCGTCGAGGTGCCCGAGGGCGTGTTGGTAATCGACCAACACGCGCTGCACGAACGCATCCTCTTCGAGCGCCTCAAGGCGCGCTTCGCCTCGGGCAAGCTGGAGGTGCAGAAGTTGCTCATCCCCGAGCCGATCGACCTGCCCCCGGCCCAGGCGGCGTTGTTGCTGGAGCATCGCGCGGACCTCGCGGGCCTCGGCCTGGAGATCGACGACTTCGGCGGCGGGACGATCCTCCTGAGCGGCTACCCGCACCTCCTCGGCAGGAAGCCTCCCGGCGAGATCCTCCGCGCCGTCGCCGAGCAGCTCTCGGCCAGGGAGCGCGTCCCGTCGCGCGAGACGATGCTCAACGACCTCATGTCGCTGATGGCGTGTCACAGCGCCGTCCGGGCGGGCGACAGGCTGAGTGGGGAGCAGATTCGTTTGCTCGCGGCGGAGCGCCATCTTTCGCAGGATTCGCACCACTGCCCGCACGGACGGCCGTCGTCGCTGCTGTTCACGCGCGGCGACCTGGACCGCCAGTTCCGGCGAACGGGGTGAGGGTAGGTCCGGCGAGCCGAGCCGGACCGGAGTGCCGCTCGGCTCGCGGCACCTACCGTCAGGTCAGGTCCACGGGGGAGAGGAGCGGAACGGCTCCCATCGACGAGATTTGCAACTCAGCCCTTGGTTTTCGCGGACATAGAAATACTCTTTTGCCGGGTCGGTGTTGGGTACGATCTCCGCCTGGATTTGGACCTCGGGGAGTCTTCTCAATTTCGCGCGGGCCAGTTCCGCGAACGATCGAACCGCCGCGCCCAAATGACCGAAGGGGCATTCTCGACCAGAACCAGCGCGTCCGCTAAGCCGTAGCTTAGGGCGTCACGCACGAGTCTGATGGCATCGATCTTCCGTCTCGTGCAGTAACCGTGGAACACCACATCCCAGCGCTTCCCTGCTTGCTCCAACCATACCCTATCGATCCCCTCGCGCAGCCGCGTTAGTTCTGACTCGGCGTTTTCATACCCTTCATCCGATTCCTTCATCCGCGCCAGCGCTACCTCGGCACGCAAATACGCCGAGCGCGGATCGTCGCGATCCTCGAGCCAGTCGGCGTAGACGAGGCGCGTCACGTCGTCTTCGGGGTGTTCGCGGATCTGGTCGAGGAAGCCCTGTTCTTCGTGCATCAGGATTCACTTTCGCTTCTCGAAGCCAGGAGGTGCCTCGTCGTCGGAGAGGAGCCTCGGCGAGCCGGTGGTCGTGTCGATGACGCCGTCGCCCTCGGCGGCCAGCCACCGAACCCCCTGCTCGAAGTACGAACGCACGTCGGTACAAAGGGCCGACGCCCAGGCGGGTTTCGTCTCCTCGCGGAGTCTGGCCCACAGCGCCAGGGCGTAGCCGACCTCCGGCTGGTCCAGGTAGCCGAGTTTGGAGATGCTCCAGCTCTCGGTCGCGGCGGACCGGGTCGAGCGGTCTCGGACGCGCGTGTTGGCGGTGAAGACGCCCAGGCCGAGGTAGACCGTCAACAGGTCGGTGATCCCCTCGTGGTCCCGCTCGTGCCCGGTGAGCCGGCGCTGACTCAAGAGCAAGACGTGCGACAGTTCGTGTGCGGCGATCGCCACCAGGGCGAGCGGGTCTTCGAGCGCCTTGGCGTCGATCCGGATGCGAACGCCCTCGACTCCCTCTTCGTACAGACCCACCGCACCGCTCGACGAGTGCGAGACACCGGGAATCACAGGCCGTTGGGACTCGACGAAGTGGAGCACAAGTCCGCCCGGATTGATGCGCATGAAGCGACAGACGCTGTCGAAGAGGATGCGGCCCGCTTCATCGCTCCCGTCGTACTTTTCCGGGAAGAATGCGGGCGTGGGCAGGATCATGACCGCGTTGCGTGCGGCGGCGAGGCCGAATTCGCCGACGAGCCAGCGCGTCCGGCTCTCGAGCCAGGCTCTCGCAGGCGGCGCGACGGGGCAAGTGGGCTTGCGGCGAAACCAGCCGAACATGAGGCGTCCTCCACGCGGACATTGTCCCAAGCAATGTTGTAGGGCACCAAGGAGGAGAACGCCAGGGCGTCAAGCCGGCGGTTGGTCTTGCCGCAGGCAGACCATGATTACGATCGGGGGTGAACAGCGATCTCGGCATGCCTGGATCTGGGACGCGGCGGCGTGCCATCCCCTCGCCGGGCCGGATCGATAGTCGCGGGGCCGCTAGCCGAGCGGCGCATCAGCCAGCCGTGGGAGGTGATCCAACATCGATGGACGCCATCGAACCGGTGAGTAGGTTAACTCTCGCGCCTTGGAGACCGTCTCCTCCGGCGTGGATCGGTGGGGCGCAAGCCGGACTCGGACCTGGGCACGAGGATTGTTTCCCATGAGATACTGCCTGGCCACCTCCGCCTCATATCGAGGTGCTGCGATCAGAAAGACCGTGGGTGCCGATTCGACGAGGGACTTCGACTCGGCGAGGCCGTAGCCTCCTATTTCGCGCACGAGCTTGATCGCGTGGATCTTGTGTGCAGGCCCTTGCCCAAGGAACACCACGTCCCATCGCTTGCTGGCCGTTTCCAACCATTTCAGTTCGATCCCCTCGCGCAGCCCCACCAGTTCCGCCTCGGCACTCGCGTACCCCTCCCCCGATTCCTTCATCCGCGCCAGCGCTACCTCAGCACGCAAATACGCCGAGCGCCGGTCGCCCTGATCCTCTAACCAGTCGGCGTAGACGAGGCGCGTCACGTCGTCCTCGGGGTGTTCGCGCAACTGATCGAGGAAGCCTTGTTCTTCGTGCATGGATCGCTTCTCATGGAACCGCAGAACCAGATGCTTTTGTTGTAGCATCCCCCCGCCCCTAACGCTAGGATAACACTCTCCTACCATACATTCCCGCCGCGCGGAGCTACTACCATGCACGCGAACCTCACACACCCCGGCATCTCTCGCCGAACCGCCCTCCAGGCTGGCGCGGTCGGCCTCCTCGGCCTCGGCATGGGCGACCTCGCGGCGCTCCGGGCGGCCTCGTCGAACAAGGGCAAGGCGAAGGCGTGCATCTACATCTTCCTCTCGGGCGGCCTGGCGCAGCACGACAGCTTCGACCCCAAGCCCGACGCGCCCGACGGCATCCGTGGCGAGTTCAAGCCGATCGCAACGCGCACGCCGGGCGTACACGTCGTCGAACACCTGCCGATGCTCGCCGCTCGGAGCGACCGCTGGGCGATGGTGCGCTCCCTCACCCACAAGACGAACGACCACTCTGCGGGCCACCTGTTCATGCTCACGGGCCGATCGACGTTGCCGATCGGATTCAACGGGAACAAGCCCGGACCGGACGACTGGCCCGCGATCGCGTCGGTCGTCAAGGCCGTGTCCGCATCGACGAACAACCTGCCGCCCGCCGTCGTCTTGCCGGACAAGAACGTCCACAACAGCGGGCGCGTCCTCCCCGGCCAGTTCGCCGGGCACATGGGCCGGCACCGCGACCCCTGGTTCATCGAGGCGTCGCCGTTCGCCCCGGCCGCCTACGGGGCGTTCCCCGAGTACGAGTTCGACCACCAGGATCGGCCGTTCGGCAAGCAGCGCCGCAAATGGCACCTGCCCAGCCTCGACCTGCCGCAGGAGGTCGGCAAGACGCGATTCGACGATCGGCTCTCGCTCCTGAAGCGCATCGACGGCCAGCGGCGATCCCTCGACATAAGCGGCGAAGCGGGGCGCTTCTCCGCCTACCACGCCGGGGCCGTTTCGCTCCTGGGTGAGAGGCGCGTCCGGGCCGCGTTCGATGTCCTCCGCGACGACCCCCGGACGCTCGACCGCTACGGCCGCAACTCGTTCGGCTACTCGCTGCTCATGGCCCGCCGACTCGTCGAGGCGGGCGTCAGCCTCGTCCAGGTGAACCTCGGCAACAACGAGACGTGGGACACGCACGGCAACGCCTTCCCCCACCTCAAGGACAAGCTCCTCCCGCCGACGGATCGTTCCCTCAGCGCCCTCCTCGACGACCTGCACGACACGGGACTGCTCGACACCACCCTCGTCGTCATGGCCGGCGAGTTCGGTCGCACGCCACGCATCACTCGGTTGCCCGAACACTACAAGTTGGCGGGCCGAGACCACTGGGGATCCGTCCAGACCGTCTTCTTCGCCGGGGGCGGCGTCAAGGGGGGCACCGTCGTCGGCTCCTCCGACAAGATCGGCGGCTACCCCGCGACCAGCCCGCAGACCCCCGAGAACATGGCAGCGACGATCTACCAGTCACTCGGCATTCCCAAGAGCGCGGCCTGGCTCGACGCGGAGAACCGGCCGCACTCGATCTATCATGGGGAGCCGATTTTTGCATAGTGCGGGATGCAGAGAATTGACCCCCAACGGGTCGGAGTACCTCCCAACGCTCACTTCCGCTCGAACACCAACTTGCCGCCCACGATCGTCCGTAACACCCTCGTCCCACGCACCTTGTCGATGGGGCACGTCATCACGTCGCGATCGAGGACGATCAGGTCGGCGAGTTTGCCGACCTCGAGCGTCCCTTTCGCCTTCTCTTCGTGGTGCAGGTAGGCGTTGTTGATCGTGTACAGCCGAAGGGCCTGGTCGCGGCTCAGAGCCTCGTCTCGTCCCAATACCGTGCCACGCTTCGTCTTGCGAGAGAGGGCGACCCAGATGCCCAGCCAGGGATCCCAGGGGTTGGTCGATTCGACCGGATCGTAGCGAAGCATGTGGTCGCTGCCGCCGCCGATGACCGTGTAGTCGAGCCAGGTGCGGTAGGGCTGGAACCAGCGCATACGCGCCTCCGGCAGGATTCGGGCGAGCGTCGGGCCGTCCTCGTACAGCCAGGCGGGCTGCACGTCGGCACAGACGCCGAGCGTTCGGCAGCGCTCGAGGTTGTGTTTCGAGGGGAAGTTGGCGTGCGTGACGCAGTGGCGCAGCGCCTTGACCGGAACGAGGCGATCGACCTGTTCGTAGGCGTCGAGCAGCACGTCCATTCCCCCCTCGCCTGCGGTGTGGGCCGTCATCTGCCACTTGCGGCGCGTCGCCTCCTCGACGAACAGGCGGAGTTGGGCCGGCTCGATGAACAGGAGGCCGCGATAGTCCTTCTCGGTGATCTGGTACGTCGGGCCGGGCGGCCAGGGCTGACGCATATAGGCAGTACCGTTGAGCATGCCGCCGTCGAGGAAGACCTTGATCGGCCCGACGCGGACCTGATCGTCGCCGACGCCCGAGGGGCCGTCCATCTTGGGGACGGCGTCGAGGCGTCGAATGACCTCTTCCCGCGAGCCGCCGGCACTCATCTGGCGCGAGACGTTGACACGCAGGGTCAGTTTGCCATCGCGGGCCAGCTCGCGGTAGAGGTCGAGGTCGGATTTGCTCCCGGCGCGGTCGGCGATGCTCGTCAGTCCGTGTTCGTTGTAGAGCCGAAACAGGCGTAGCACTCCCTCGCGCAGATCCTTGGGGCTGACCTTGTCGCTCTCGCGCGGCACTCCGCGTAGGGCGGAGTAGGCGTTGCGGATCATGCCGGTCGGCTCGCCGGTCTTCGGATCCTTGACGATCATCCCCGCCTTGGGCGAGGGAGTGTCCTTCGTGATCTTCGACACCTCGAGCGCCTTGCTGTTGACCATGCCCGCCGGCCCGGCGTGGAACAGCACCGGGTGATGCGGCGCGGCGGCGTCCAACTCGGCCCTGGTCGGGAATCGCGCCTCTTCGAGCCTCGTCGGGAAGGCGAAGCGCAAGACGATCCAGTCGCCGTGGGGCAGGGCTGCGGCACGCTTGCGGATGAAGGCGTTCGCCTCGACGAGCGACTTCAGCAACGGCGGTGGCGCGGCCAACTCCGTCGTCACCACGCCGACGGGGTGGACGTGTGAATCGTACAGACCGGGCATGAGCATTCGGCCATTCAGGTCGAAGAGAGCCGTCTTCGGCCCCTTCCACGCGAGAACAGCGGCGTCGGTCCCCACCGCGACGATACGCCCGTCACGCACGGCGACGGCGCGGGCGATCGAAGACTTCCGGTCGAGCGTGACGACCTTCCCCGCGTGAAGGATCAGGTCGGCAGGCCGCATGGGAGGAGCGGCGGACGGGGAGAGAGTCAGGAGCAGGAAAGTGAGCATGCGTGTCATCCTCGCGAAGGGCGGGCCGATCGACGCAGAAATAGCAAAGAAGAGGCTAACCACAGAGGCACAGAGGGCACAGAGGAAAACACAGAAAGAAGAAATGAGAAGTAATCCGCAGCGTG
>JANXSH010000317.1 GCA_025356615.1 Planctomycetia bacterium
GCACCGCGATCGTCGCGCACGAGGGCAAGGTCTACCGCGTCGGCGGCATGCAGCCGCGCAACGCCCCCGACGCCAAGAGCGACACGCACAGCGTCAAGAGCGTCTCGCGCTACGATCCCGCCACGAAGAAGTGGTCGGCCATGCCCGATCTACCCACGGCGCGGTCGTCTCACGACGCCGTCGTCGTCGGCGACAAACTCTACGTCGTCGGCGGCTGGACGTTGAACGGCGAGAAGTCATCGACGTGGCTCGACACCGTGGACGTTCTCGATCTGGGCAGCCCGAAACCGACCTGGGCCAGCGCGAAGCAGCCCTTCCAGCGCCGCGCCCTCAGCGCGTTCGTCCTTGGAAGGAAGGTCTACGTCGTCGGCGGCTTGACGGCCAAGGGCACGACGAGGAAGGTGGAGGTCTTCGACCCCGGCGCGAACACCTGGGGCGAAGGCCCGGAGTTGGTCGGCACCGGCGACATCGGCTTCTCGGTCGCCTCCTGCGTCGCCGGTGGCTCCGCGTTCCTGAGTGGCAACGATGGCAAGGTCTATCGCCTCGACGGCGCGGGCAAGACTTGGGAACCCATCGCCACGCAAAAAGTCGCCCGGTTCGTCCATCGCATCGTGCCAGGCAGCGAGGGCAAACTCCTCGTCGTCGGCGGGGCGGCCCACGAGGGCAACGCGAGGACCGTCGAGGAGATCACGATCCCGGCGAAGAAAACGGTAGGGCGATGAGGCGACAGGGTCGAGCCGGAAGTGGCGACCTCGGGACGTTCTCAAGCCGCGTGACGTTGCGAAGTCTCCGTGAGGTTGAGAGTCGCGCGCACATCGTAGGCGGACTTGCCCTGGCTCTCGAAGTAGGTGCGGGCCATCAGCTCGCCGAGCAGGCCCATCGAGAGGAACTGCACGCCGACCATCTCGAGCATGATGCCGAGGTGGAGGAGCGGGTTGCCCGTCAGGAAGACGGGGTGGCTCGAGCCGTACTTCATCCAGATCGTCCCGAGCAGGCACAGGAAGCCCGTCGCCATCGCGACCAGCCCCGGCAGGCCGAGGGCGTGCATCGGGCGCGTGACGTAACTATGCAGGAACTTGACCGTGATGAGGTCGAGCAGTACGCGGACAGACTTCGAGAGCGTGTACTTGGTCACGCCCGCGATGCGCGGGTGGTGGTTCACCGGCACTTGGGCGACGCGCGCCCCCTGCATCCGGGCGAGGACGGGGACGAAGCGGTGCATCTCGCCGTAGAGCGGGAGCGCCTCGGCGAGTTCCCGGCGCATGGCGCGCAGGGTGCAGCCCATGTCCTTGATCGCCACGCCGGTGACCTTGCGGATCAGCCAGTTGCCCGCGAAGCTCGGCAGTTTGCGGACGAACAGCCCGTCCTGGCGCTTGGCGCGCAGGCCGAAGACGGCGTCGTGGCCCTCGCCCAGCTTCTCGAGAAGCATGGGGATGTCGGAGGGGTCGTTCTGCATGTCGCCGTCCATCGTGACGATCACGTCGCCGGTGGACCAGTCGATGCCCGCGCGGAGGGCGGGCGTCTGGCCGTAGTTGCGTCGCAGCGAGACGACTTTCATGCGATGGTCGGTTCGCGCCAGCTCTTGCAGCACGGCGAACGAGTCGTCCACGCTCCCGTCATCGATGATGATGACTTCGTAGTCGCTCAGCCCCGTCGGGCCGGCGATGCCGAGGAGCGGATCGAGGGCTGCGGACAGCGCGTCATGCAGCCTTCGCAGGTTGTCCCGCTCGTCTTTGATCGGAATGACCACGGATAGCTTCAGCATCGCTTCGACCCTCTGTTCCACGATCGATCGGGGGTGATGACTCCAGTCGGGGGTACGCGCCCCCGAGGTAGAATCCCGCCCCCAGGAGACTGGCCGCGACTGCGGCACCGAACTGTAAGAGCGACAGGAGGACCGCGTCTGCGGTGGGTACGCCGACCGGCCCGAGCAAAACGACCAGCCCGTATTCGCGGAGTCCCATGCCATTGATGCTGATCGGGAGGAGCGTCAGGAGCGCCACGAGGGGGACGACGACCGCGAGGTAGGTCCATGAGACATCCAGCCCCATGCCGTGGGCGATGAGGCCCATCTGCACGACGCCTGAGAGTTGGATGACCAGCGATAGCGCGGCGGCAATCACGAGCAGCCGGGGTCGTCGGCCATAGGCCTCGACCGCTTCCGTTACCAGGGGTCCCTTCGTCCCGAGGACTCGCCATCGTGCGATCCGGGGAATAAAGGGGACGCACACGGCAGACAGCAGGAGTAGCCCGGCCATCGCCCACAAGATCGACTCCATCCAGCCGGGCATCAGACCCCGAACGAAAAGGCCGGCCAGGCACGCCATCGCGACGAGCATCACCAGGCCGCTGCCACGATCCGCGAGGACGCTGAGGAACGCGGCCCCGCGACGGCGCGTGCCCCATGCCAGGTAGCCGGCGCGGACCACATCGCCACCGACGGAGGTCGGCAGGACGAGGTTGAAGAACATCCCGATGAAATAGAGAGAGACGTAGCGTCCCAGGCCGAGGTCGAAGCCCAGAGGCCGGGAGAGCAGTTGCCAGCGCAGGGCACTCACCACCTGTGCCAGCACATAGATGGCGACGCCCGCCGCCCAGAGGGTGTAGTCAACCCGCGCGAAGGCTCCGGTGAATCGACTCCAATCGAGCCGCCAGGCGATGAACGCCAACAGGGCCAGGCTGCCGGCGATTCGCAACACCTTGCTCACGGCACCAACACCTCCACGAGGAACGGCTCGTTTCCCAGCGAGACGAACGTCCCGACCTGTTCGTCCGTGAGATCGACCAGGAGTTCGTAGCGCCCCGGTGCCAGGCGGGGCAGCGCGACGACGAGGTCGATCGACTCGCCCGGAAGGACGCAGGCCCGCAGCAACCCGGCGCGCTCCTGCCAAACGACGGCCTGCCGCGAATCGGACAGGAGCCAGAGGAGGTGAATGCCCGCGTTGGTCCCCGGCTGGAATTGCCAGGGGTGGGTCGAGGTGTTGAGGCAGCGGACCGTCAGGAGTTCGGGGCCGTCCGGGCGGACACGGACGGGCGACCCCCCGGAGGGGCGGACGAGGCTCATGCTCGCGCGCCCCGCCCCCGGACAGTATTCGTCGCACGCCCAGGCGCGGAGGACCTCCGGGCTGTGCCGGAGTCCGGTCGATTCCAGATACTTGGCGTAGAACCCGAAGAAGAGATCGACGTACCGCGTCCTGCCGATCGCCAGGTGGCCCGTGCCCAGGCCCATGTGGCGCAGTCCCTCCTCGAGCGTGGCGTCGGTCCTCAGCAGCACGGCGAGGACGGAAGCCAGGCCGGTGCGGTCGGCCCCCTGCTGGCAGTGGAAGAGGATCGGGTAGTCGGCGTGGTCGATCACATCGACCAACTGGCGGACCGACTGCGGGGAGGGGTAGCGCGTCGCCGAGAAGGCGATGTCTTCGAGGGACACGTTCGCGGAGGCGGCGGCCTCGGCTTCGGGCCGATACCAGTCGGCGGTCGGACAGCAGCCGCGCAGGTTCACGACCGTGCGGATGCCGTGTTCCCGGAGGAGTCGTGTGAGGCGAGGGCCGGTCGGCTGGCCGCTGCGGTAGACCGCGCCGGGCAACACCGTGTGGAAGTTGCTCCCGCCCAGGATCAGGCTCGCGTGCAACACGACGCCGACGAGGAGTCCGGTGATGGCTCCGCGGAGGGCCTTCGCGAGCAGGCTCGGTAGTGTCGATGGCGTCCTTGCCATGCGGGGATCCTGAGCATCGGGCGCGTGCGGTGTCGGAAGACGAACCCGCTCCGCGACGGCATCATGCCAGAACGGACACAGGGAAACCAGCCCGATTCTCACCTGCGGGTGTGACTACGGAAGTAGGCACAACAGGCATACAACCCCCTGGATTCTGGAAATCTAGGCGCGGGTGGCCAGAATGGTTACAATGCCTTTAGGTGCGGCTAGTATTGGCCGGGCTGGCGCTGAGCAGCGAGGCGGCACGGTGAATCAGGCACAGCTGCGGACTATGGCAGAGGAAAGGCTCGAGGACGCCAAAGCGCTCCTCGAGGGCGGTCGGTGGGAGTTTGCCTACTACGCGACGGGATACGCTGTCGAATGTGGGCTGAAGTCCTGCATACTTGCCCGCATGATTCATACTGCCTGGATTTTCGAAGAGAAGTGGGACGCGAAGCAGTGCAGAGATCACGATTTCGGCAAGCTCGTAATCCTGGCAGGGCTAACCGATCAGTTGAACTTGGACCTTCGAGCCAGCTCTGTAGCCGGGACCGAATTTGCAGAGAACTGGAATACGGCGAAAAAGTGGACCGTAGCGAGCCGGTACGAAGCGAAGCCAGAAGCCGAAGCCAGAGAACTCTACGCCGCGATTGCCGACGACCCAGACGGAGTGTTGCAATGGATACGGACTCACTGGTAGAGAACCAGATCGATGACGGCCAACGGCTGATCGACCAACTCATCCGGGAGGAGTTCGAGGTTCTGGTGGCTTTCTGGATCCGAACTAGTGAGGAGGGGCAATGGCAGTTGTACATCGCCTCCCCCACGATCGACCCGAAGAAGATGGCACAGGCATACCACAAGGTGTACTCTTCCTCGAGTAAACTGGAGGATTCCTGCATCAACGCTTCCGATCTCACATTGCTCGAAGGGGCCAACCCGGTTGCTCAGGCGGCCCTACAGATACGGAACCGTCATTCGGGGCGATCTCTTACGCGCTTCCACGGCAAGCGTCTGGGAAATCTCTCCATCGCGGATGCCTACATCTACCCCCCGGCGGAGAAATGGTTCGACGGCTTCGACGAGATCAAGCGGATCTTTCCGAGTGCGGTGGTGTTCACTATCCCGGTCCTTTTCGAGGACGCCCTCCCCACCAAATTCGATGCGTTCGTGGGGTGCATCAACGCTGGCACCTTCGAAGGCCGCGCTCCCGGAACGGTCCTGTTCCAGGGACCCAAGGGCAGCACCAGTCGGCCGCTGGCTGAACTCTATTTCGTCTACCGGCCCGAAGGGTGGAACACTCTCTACCGAGCGGATACCCAACGGTATGAAGAGGTGCGTCACCTCACCACAGGGGAGCCGATTTATCGGTCGGTTGACTTTGGGCCGCTGGCAGCCTCGAAGACGCAGAGGAAGCCTGGACAAGATCAGATCGAGATGATTAAATCCTTGATGGAGAAGGGAGAATACATCACGCTCGAGCCTGACAGGACGCCGATTTACAGCATTCCCTACACGCCCCTGGCAAAGGCAGCTGGCACCGCAGAGCGGCCGCTCGACTGGGAAGGACTGCGCGTGTTCATCCAGAGTGGTGGTACGGTAAATACGCACGCGCCGGCTAAGAAATAAAGCCGGCGAACGATGACACTGCTCGCTCATCCCCCACCCCACGCGGAGCGCGAGGAAGAGAGACCTCTCTTCGAAGAAGTTGAGCGCGCAGAAGAATTAGAGCGTTCTTTTTTAACAGGCCGATAAGCGGCTAGAATAAGTAGGTCCGGCGAGCCGAGCCGGACGGGGGAGTGCCGCTCGGCTCGCGGCACCTACTTCTGGATGATCTCGCGTTCACTGGCCAATTCTAGCCGCTTTTCGGCCTGTTGTTCTTTTTCGCGCTCCGAATGAGCGAGTCGGCCCAGAGTGCCACCACCTGTTCCGGTCGGCCACGGCGGAGGCACATCAGGTTCTCATCGCCCCTTCAGTTTCCACCGTTCGTCGAAGAATGCAGCATCCACGACCTTGCCCGGCCACTCGGTCGTGGGCGGCGTTCGCACATCGATCACCGCCCAGTCCGGCAACTTGGGCACCTGGCGGGCGTTGTTGAGGTGGGCGAACTCGCGGAAGGTGAACCCGCTGTTGAGGACGACATATTTGGCGGGGTTCAGCGGGTTCGGGTAGATCAGTAGCGCCATGTGCGATGCCGACGGCCCGGTCGTCTTGCCGACGGTCAGCGTCTTGGCGTCCCACTGGATCGGGAGCTTGTCGAGGATCTTCTTCAGCACCGCGTTGCTGCTCGGATCACCCCACAGTACGAGATTGTGCTTCGCCATGTCGTCCTCGGTAATGACCGAGTCGTTCTGCACCCGCGCGTCGCCCCGGAAGTGCTTCCGCCATTGATCGACGGCGAAGGCCATCTCCGCAGTCACCCACTTCCCCGTTGCCTCGTGCATCGGCTTGCCTGTGGGACGCACCATCAGGAAGCTGTCGAGGAACGCATCGTCGATCGGCCCCTGGAGTCCGTGGCGCTTGGCGAGGGTCTTCGTGTCCCGAGAGCCGACCTGCCATCCCTTGGCGGTCTTGACGAACGAGGCGGACCAGGAGTGATCCGACCGGGGCGGCTTGGCTTTCACGACCGCCCCGTCGATCTGAATGGTCGGCCGGGTCGAGAAGACGAACGGGCAATCGCCGGGGCCGAACGTGAGGGTGAACGCCGAGACGTTCGCCGTCCTCACGCTGAGGTCCGCCGCTCCTCGGCCAAGCTCCGCGTCGACGCTCGCCTTCTTCCAGTGTTCCTCCATCCCGTCGATCTTCACCCAGTACGAGCGGTCGTAGCGCAGCGAGTAGGTGACGAACCGCACGCGCGGCGGGACGCGGGGCCGGCCCTTCTCCGCGAGGAGGTCGATGAGGCGGTTCAGTTCCGCCTTCGTCACAGGATGATAACTGTGCCCGGTCCCCGGCCCGACGAGGTGGACCAACTCCAGCCCCTCGGCCTCGAAAGCCTTGGCCATCACGTCGGCGGCCTGCTTCTGGATGTCCTTCTCGCCGCTGTAGGCGACGACGGGGAGGTTGAAGAAGTTGCCCGCCCAGCCGGGGCAGTCGTGGAGCTGCCACAGCTTTTCCTCGTACCACGTCGGCGACACCTTCTCCTTCTGGAACACCTTCAGGAACTGCGGCGTCTCGCTGAACCCCGCGCCGGGGGCGGCGGCGACCCAACGGTCCGGGTAGTGGGCCGCCATCTGCCAGCAGCCCGCGCCGCCCATCGAGAAGCCGCGCATCACGACCCGTCGGTCGTCGATGGGGTAGTGCTTTCGCGCGTGGTCGAGTGCCTCGAGGACATCGACCTCGCCGGCGAGCTTGAAGGCGTTGTTGTACCGACCGTAGGGGTGCAGGACGAAGGCATGGGCCGGCGTGAATTCGCCCCGCGAGACGGACCGCTGCCCGATGAACGCCGACTCGGAGAGGGTCTCGCCGCGCCCGTGCAGCCACAGGTCGAGTCGGTGGCGGCGCGGGTCGTTCGCCCGATACGAGTCGGGCACGACGAGGCCGTAGGGCTGCGCCGACCCGTCGATCTTGGAGCGATAGCCACGCACGACGAGGCCCGTCGCCGTCGTCCAGGCGGGCTTGCCAGCGTGCAGTTGGTCGGCGCGCTCCTGCCCCATTTGGACGAGTTTCGCGAGGTTCTTCAGATCGCCCGCCGAGTAGACCTCGTCGTGTTCCAACGCCCACTCGACGGCCTTATGATAGATTTCGACATCGGGGAGCAATTCCAGCAGGCGGGGCTTGTTCCTCAGCGCCCCAGGGAGACCTTCGACCTCCTTGCTCAGGTTCCTCAATTTGGGGGCGATGGCGTCGCGGTCGGCCTGCGACACTTTGATCCCGGCTGGCGGGATGGGGCGAACCTTCTCGGGGATGTTGTCCGCCGGCCCGTCGGCGAGGACGAGGGAGGCGAGGCCGAGGATCGAGAACGTGAGGAGTCGCGGGGACATGGAGGAACCTCGAGCGGAGGGTCGGACGGCGGGAACCGATTCTCTACCATCGTATCCGGCCGAAGAGTCGGGGCAACTCTGCGCGCGTTAGCGGCTTCGTGTCCGCCCTGGCCCCTCGGGACGTTCTATCTGGCGACGAACGTGGCAAACAGGTCGGGGGTGGAAGGATGACCCGGCAAGCGAAGACCATATTGATAGAAAAGATACCATCCGCTGGAGACCTCGGCTATAATCGCTCATGGAGTGACTCGAATCAGAGCGGTTCATTGCAAATACGAACTCGAATTCCCAAAACAGGGTTTGACGCACAACGTCTGGGAAGGCAGGCACCTCTGGTCCGCTCAAGGGATCCAGGGCGGCTGGCGGGAGGAACTCGACGATGGCGGTGAACTGGGTCAACCCGACGATGGCGATAGCCGGTTTCGCGGTGAAGAATCACAAGGAACTCGGCGGGATCGTCACCGCCGTCTGGAACAGGCTGACCAAGAAGCTCAACGAGTTGGCAATCACTGGCACGGAAGGGGTGGGGAAGAGCGTCTTGCTGGACAACCTCACCGGCAAGGCGTTCGAGCCGGGTTACACGAAGCCGCTGAAATCGCAGAAAGAAGAACAGGGGGCGGTACGATCGAAGCAACGGATCCGAGTCTCTGTCGTTCCCGGCCAACAAGCGTCTCCGAGAAACGATTCCCTGGATGAACTGTTCAACGGCAAAATGGAATTGGACGGAGTGATTCACGTCGTCTCTGCTGGATTGCCAGTGATCCGAGACGAAACCCAATGCCAACTGTTGGTGAGCCAGCAAGTCACGACGATCCGGGAGTATCGCTCGTATCATCGAGGGGTCGAACTCCATGATCTGAAGGAAACGTGTGAGGCGATTCGAGCCGCACATCGCCGTTACCACGGTCCGAAGTGGTTGATCGTCGCGGTGGATAAGTTCGACCTGTTCCACGACAAGGTTCTCGAGGAGCAACGATACTACTCACCCCACCATGATTCGGAGTTCGCTCGCGTCCTGAACGATCTGCGGGACAATGTGGGGAGAGACAACTTTCGCTGGACGGCCGTGCCGGTCTGCGGATGGCCTGAAGACTTCGTGTGGAATGGTGAAGTGTTGCCGTCGCAGATGGCGGCGGAAACGAGGCAGGCTTACCTGACCCAATTTCTCGGTGAGCTAGAGTCTTATTGTCAATGAGGTCGTTATGCCGGATTCCAATGGCACGTCGAAAAGTGCGCCCCCCCTCATCAAGTCATTCGCAGATGTTGAAGAGATGTTGAGAGTGGCTGATTCATTGCATGAAAAATGCCGAGAGCTTGTCGATACACTCTGGCGCAGGAAACTCGCTATGGTGGCGGCACTGTTCGCATACGCGATCGCTTTTGTGTGGCTGTTCGTAGGTGGATATATCCAGAACCTCAACCAATATTTTGTTGCCGCTCTGACGGTTGTCTCCGCCGTGTCCATCATGGGGTACTGGCTCCAACCGCTTAATCACACGAGGCACGAGCTTGCCAGGGACCGGCGGACGCTCAACCGACTCGTCGATTTGCTGAGGGGTATCGAGACGCACCTCGCCAATGGCTCTACACTTACTTTCGTCGAGCAGGCCGCGTTTCGCATCCGGGTCGCGCGATTCGACATCGGGCCTGAATCGGATCACCCCGTTGTCCCGAGCACTCCCAAGTCGGCACCTCTCGAACCGCAACCCGTCCCCGTCCATGACCTTCGAGAGACGGAACAGCCGAGCCACTCCTGACTTTCCAAGGGACCGCTCCCACCATGACCATGTTTCGCGATCGAGTCGCCCTCATCACCGGCGCGGGCAGCGGGATCGGCGGCGAGTTGGCCCGTCGCCTCGCCGCCGAGGGCGCGCGCGTCGCCGCAATCGACCGCTCGCCCGAAGGCCTCGACGCTCTGGTGTCGGCCCTACCGGGGTGCCCGGTCGCTACCGCCGTCGCCGACGTGACCGACCTCGCCGCCATGCGCCGGGCCGTCGCCTCCCTCGAGGCCACGCTCGGCCCGACCGACCTGCTGATCGCCAGCGCCGGAATCGGCCGCAAGACCTCCGCCGAGGAGTTCAGCGCCGAGCAGATCAACGCCCACATCCAGGTCAACCTCATCGGCATCGTCAACAGCATCGACCCCGTCATCGCGGGCATGCGGCAGCGACGGCGCGGGCACCTCGTCGCCCTCTCGAGTGTCGCGTCCTATCACGGACTGCCCTTCATGGGGGGCTATTGCGCCAGCAAGGCGGGGGTCAACGCGCTGTTCGACTCGCTCCGACTCGAACTGGGGCCGATGGGCATCGACACGACGACGGTCTGCCCGGCCTGGATCCGCACTCCGATGATCCAGGGGTTGCGCCTGCACGCGCGGGAGATCATGTCGCTAGAATACGCCGGTGGGGTCATCCTCGACGCCATCCGACGCAAGAAGGCGTTCGTCGCCTTCCCGCGTCGCATGGTGTGGCGCGTGCAGATGTTACGCTACTTGCCGCGATCTTGGAGCGACTGGCTGATCCGTCGCGACCTGATGCGCGTTCGCCATATCATTCAGGGCCGATAGCCATGCACTCGCTCACCGTCTTCACGACCCCGCCGAGCGAGTGCGCCTACCTCCCCGACC
>JANXSH010000895.1 GCA_025356615.1 Planctomycetia bacterium
GGAGGGGGAGCCGGAGGCATGTCTGACGGTGTGAAGTCTCCCACTGGCCGGTCTTGCTCCCCCTCCCTTTTAGGGGAGGGGGCTGGGGGGTGGGGTCTAACCAGCGACGACCCGTGATCTTCGAAACTACTGGTACGCTTCCGGCTCGTCCTCGAAGCGTTTGCACTCCTCCGCGCGAGCAAGTAACATACAACGAGATGATGTCAGCTCGAGTCGCTCCAAGAGGTGTTCGATGAATCGACTCCTAATCGGGATAGCGTTAGTTGCGGTGGTCCCTTGCATCGGCTGGGCGGATCCCGAAGGGAAGGCCAAACGAGTCGTCGTCGGGCCTGGGGTCGTCCTCGAGATCGAGGGGACGAAGCGCCGAGTCATCGTCGAGGCCAAAGTCGTCCTCCGCAAGGGCGTCCTCGAGGGGCTGCTGACGCGCGCCAAGAAGAAGGAACACGAGTTCATCCTCGCCGCCGACGTGGACGCCCGACACATCCACACCGCGCTCGAGACGGCGTCGGCCAAGGCTGGCAAGCCGGTCGTCTTCGCGCCCGTGTTCCAAGCACCGACGGGGTCGAAGGTCCGCGTGACGTTGCGCTACGAGAAGGCCGGGAAGAAGACCACGGTCGCGCCGGGGGAGTGGATCCGCGACGCGAAGACCCTGAAGCCGCACTCCGGCGAGTGGGTGTTCGTCGGGAGCCGATTCGGACCCAATCCCGAGGGAGACGACAAGCCGCGATTCTACATGGCGAATCACGGCGACCTGATCTGCCTCTGCAACATCGAGACGGCCATGCTCGATGTCCCACTCCGCAGCCCCAAGGCGTTTAATCAGCGACTCTTCGAGGCCGTCACCGACAAGATTCCCCCAATCGGGACCGCCGTCGAGGTCATCCTCGAGGTGGTGCCCGAGAAGAAGTGATGTGATCGAAGGGACGCTCCCCTCTCCCCCTGAGTACAGGGGGGGAGAGGGGTCGGGGGCGAGGGGGTTGGGTCAGCGACCGAAGAACCCCTCACCCCTAACCCCTCTCCCCTGAGTACAGGGGCGAGGGGGACCGGATTCGGACACCCCTCCGCCAACGTGCCTGGAAGCCAACCCCCCCAAGGAAATGAACCCCGATGTCGAACCCCGCTCCCGCCCCGCGTCCGGTCTTCCCCTGGGCCGTCGTCCTGTGTCTCGTGGGGCTGGACTACTTCAGCAGTCTGGCGTACCTCCCCTCGATCGCGATTTCCTACATGGGGAAGCTCGCGCCGTTGGCGGCTGTGGCGGTCGTCCTCGTCACTCTCGGGGCTGCGGTGCCCGTCTACTGGTACGTCGTCGGCAGGTCGTCCGACGGCCGGGGGGGCATCGGCCTGCTCGAGCGATGCACGCCGGGGTGGCGTGGGAAGTTCCTGCTCCTCGTGCTGCTCGGTTTCGTCGCCACGGACTTCGTCATGACGCGGACGCTGTCGGTCTCCGACGCGGCAACGCACGTCGCGGCGAATCCCGTCTATGCCGACCTCGCGAAAGGATTGAGTAGCAATCGGGAGGCGATTCGTGACTCGATGCCGGAGATCCTCGCGGGCCGCTTCTTCGACTTCTGGACCGAGCAACTCCTGCTCACCGTCTTCCTCTCGATCGCAGGGTTCGGGGTCTACTTCTTCCTCCTGCGGTCGCTGTCTCGGGGATTCATGGGGTTCGCGGTCGCCGTCGTCCTGCTCTACCTCCTCGTCAACGTCCTCGTGATCGGCAGTTCCCTTTGGTATTTGCGTGCCAACCCGCAACTCGTCCTCGACTGGGAACACGCCCTCCGCCCCGAGATCGGCAACATCCGCACCGACGCCGGCGGTGCCGTCCGCGCCGCCTTGCTCCTCGGCTTGCTCGCCTTCCCGGCGATGGCGATCGGGCTGTCGGGGTTCGAATTGACGCTGACCGCCGCCCCGCTCGTCGCCACCTCTCCGGGGGACAGCCTCTCCCACCCGCGTGGCCGAATCTTCCGCACCCGCTTGATGATCCTGACGGCCGCGATCGTCATGTCGATTCTCATCCTCGGCTCGACGTTCGTCGTCACCCTGCTCGTCCCCGACGGTGTGCTAGGGACGACGGGCGAGATCCAGCATCGGTCGCTCTCGTACCTCGCGCACGGCGAAAGGCTCAGCGACGGGAAGACGGGGGAAGAGGTCATCAGCCTGTTCGGCACCACGTTCGGGACGATCTACGATCTCAGCACGGTGTTCATCCTGTGCCTGGCCGGGGCGAGCGCGACGGTTAGCCTCAAGGACATGGTCCCCGAGTTCCTCTCGCGCTTCGGCATGCAGTTGACCTGGGCGCACCGCCTCGATGTCATCACGCACCTGTTCAACGGCGTCGTCTTGCTCGTGACGATCGCCTTCCAGGCCAGCGTCTCGGCCCAGCTCGGTGCCTACGCCGCCGCCGTCCTCGCGCTCCTCTTCGGCGCTTCCTTGGCTGCGATGCTGGACATCGGCCAGCGCTGGCGTGGGGCGGGCCGGCGCGTCGCACAGTTGCCGTTCGTCCTGACGACGGTCCTCTTCGCGGTGATGGGCGTCCTGATCGTGATCCAACAAGGGTCCGGCGTGTTGATCGCCCTGGGGTTCGTCGCCGTCGTGATGGGCACCGCGATCACCTCGCGCTGGGCGCGGAGTACGGAGCTGCGGTTCGTCGGATTCGAGTTCGCCGAGGAGGCGTCGGCGAATCGTTGGGCCGCGATGCGCGCCCTCGACTTCCAGGTGCTGGTGCCGCACGACCCCTCGAGCGAGCGACTCAAGGCCAAGGAAGGCCACATCCGTGAAAGCCACCGCATCGCCGCCGAGATCCCGATCATCTTCATCGAAGTGAGTCTGGGCGACACGAGCGACTTCTACCAGAAGCCGCTCATGCGGATCGACATGGACGAGGGCCGAGAGGTCATCCGAGTTTCGCGCTGCACTTCGATCGCGCACGTCATCGCGGCGATCGCGCTGGAGTTCCGCGAGGTGGGGCAGCCGCCGGAGCTGCACTTCGGCTGGTCGGATGCGTCGCCGATGGCGGCGAACGTCGGATTCCTCCTCTTCGGCCAGGGGAACATCCCCTGGATGGTGCATGCGCTGCTGAAGAAGGCGGAGCCGAAGGCCGAGCGCCGTCCGCGTGTGTTGATCGGGTGACCTGGAAGCCGCCTGCACTTATGCGGCGATGAAGGTAGAGTGGGTCGGTGCGATGATAAGGGATGAGCACCAAGCCCAGCGGTTGCAACCGCTGGGCTTCGCCCTGGCTATACTTCTACTATCCCGGAGTAGGCGCGCCATTTGCTCCTGGTGAGTTGAGTACCTGCATCAGGTGCCCTGAGCAAAGTGCCAAGGCCGGAGTCCCCCATGCGCGCCGACCCGTTGACCATGTCCCTCGAGACGGTGATCGCCGCCTCGCCCATGCTCGGGCACATGCTCGAGGATCGGTCCAGCGTCCGCAACCGCCAGGAACCGGCGCTCGTGGACCTGTTCCGCGACGCGGGCACGGTCGAGTTGTCCAACCCCGATCAAGAGCACCTGTTCCTCGTCGCGCCGCTCGACCTCCTCGTCGTCGAGACGGACGGGCGGAAGCAGTTCCACATCACCGAGACGAATGGGACCGGCATCGGCGGGCTGACGAACTTGCCCCTCGATGTCGTGTCCACCGTCCTCGACGGCCTGACCGAGATGGCGACGCGACTGCCCGAGCCGAACGCGCTCGTGCTGGCGGCCATCTCGGGGATGGAGTCGAACAAGAACCCCCGACACAACCACCTCGTCCACGAGAAGATGCTGTACGCCGAGGCGCTCAAGCGCGGCTTCGAGAAGCACGGGCACTCCGCGAAGGTGCTGACGATGGCCCAACTGGAGCAGGATCCCAAGGCCATCGACACCGACCAGCCGACCGTCGTCCTCGGCTACATCAAGGAGCTGCTCAACAGCCTCGGGATGAACCGGGACGGCCGGCTCCGCCTCTTCGGCCGGCCCGTAGACGGCGCGGTCAACGATCGCTTCTGCCTGAACGTCCTGAGTCGATTCGGGCACCAGGTGGACATGACACGCTTCGCGACGATGAACCGCTGTTTCGTCCCAGGTGCGGACAAGGGGAAGGCCTACGAGCTGCTCAACGAGTTCGCCGCCGAGAACAAGGACGACCTCTTCCCGAACAAGGTGAGATTCTCTCGCGCGGGCAACCGGCCCGCACTGATCGCGGGCGTCCTCAACTGGCTGCGCGAGGGCCGAAAGGCCGTCATCAAGGCGCAGGGGACGGGCCTGGGACACGGCATCGAGTTCTTCCTCGACCCGGAAGAGGCGGTGGACAGCATCATCGACAAGATCGACCACTCGATCAAGGTGACGGAGGCGTACTACGGTGCCATCGGCGGGGCCTTCCCCTACACCGTCTGCGAGTTCGTCGATACCTGCACGGTCCCCCGCAACGGCCACCCCCTCTTCGGGCACAAGTACGAGGTCCGCGTCGTCGTCTACCGCGACGGCGCGACGCTGAAGGCCATCCCCGGCATCACGAAGATCAGCAGCCAGGGCTATGACGCGGATAAGTCGAATCGGCTCAGCCTCATCAACAACATCACCACGTCGGCGGAGGCGAAGAAGCGCGAGGGGACCGACTTCATGCTCCCCCTCTGCAACGAGGAGACCCTGGACATCCTGGGGATCGACGCGGACCAGATGAAGCGGGTCTGCGCCTACTGCTCGAGGTATGTGCGCTACATCCTCGACCAGGTCCAGGCGCAGCCCGAACGGTTCGGCCTCGCCGGCGTCTGGGGTGATCTGAATCAAGACGATCGTAGCCTCGTGCTGAAGCGGGCCTGATCGAACCGGGAGAGGCCGAACCGTGCGTACCCTTCGCGAGCTACTCTACCTCCGGCCCGGCGAACTCGGCCGGTCCTGGCCGTTCTTCGGCCTGTATCTGCTGCTGTTCGGGGCGTTCTCCCTGGCCGACGGGCTATCCCTGGCGATGTTCGTCGAGACGCTCGGCCACGAGGCGCTGCCGAAATACTACGGCGTGACGGCGGCGGTGAATCTCGTGCTGATCGCCGCCTACGTCCTGGTCGCGGAGCGGGTCGGGTCGCTCCGCGTCTTCGAGGCCATCCTCGGCGCGGTCCTCGTGGTCTACTTCGCGGCTTGGCTGATACTGACCCGCCTCGAGGGGCAGCCGTACTGGTACGGCGCGTTGTTCGTCACGCGCGAGGTCGCCTTCACGCTCGTGCTGATGCACTTCGGCACCTACCTCCAGAAGTATTTCACCCGCGACGAACTCAACCGCGTGCTGCCCGTCGTCTACGCGGGGGGGAGGGTCGGCGGCATCGCGGGCGGGGCCATCTTGCAGCACCTCAGCGCCCGACTGGGGCCGCTCAACCTCATCCCCGTCTTCCTCGGCATCTGTCTGGTTTGCCTCGTTTGCATGGAGGTCATCTCGCGGTGGGTCGCCGTGGTGGATGCGGCGGCGGATGACGAGAGCGAGCCGGAAGCCCAGGCCGGGGATCTGGAAGGTCCGGCGCGGACATCGCCGGGAGGGTTCCTGCGATTCGTCTGGGCGTCGCCCCTGCTGTTCTGGACGAGCGTCTCGTCGGCCCTGTTCATGACCTCACGCTGGTTCCTGAACTACCGCTACACCCAGTTCTTCGGCGACCTGTTCGACGGCCCGACGGCGGTCGCGGACTTGGCCGCGTTCCTCGGGCGTTACACCCAGATCGCGCTGGTCCTCTCGCTCGTCATCCAACTCCTCGTCGTCAACCGGCTCGTCGCCCGCATGGGCGCACGGGGGGCCTACCTGGGGTACGCCGGCCTCGTCTTCCTCGGGGCGCTCGTGTGCATCCCGAGCATGACGATGACGACGGCCCTGTTCGCCCGGTTCCTCGAGACGGAGCTGCGCCTCGGGCTGCGCAACCCCCTCATGCAGATGATAACCAACACCTTCTCGCGTCCCCTGCGGTTGCGGGTCCGCGCCTGGACGATGGGGCTGCTCACGCCGATGGGGACCGGACTCGCCTCGTGCTTGCTGGGCGGCCTCGGCCTCATGGGGGCGATCGCCTGGTCCGGCTGGGTTGGCGGGGGCGTCGGGCTACTATTCCTCCTCAGTGCCGTCGGCCTCTACGGGGGCTTCGGGTCCGGGGAGAAGAAGCCCGACTCCGAGGCCGAATCGCCCCCCCCGAGACTCCCCGAACAGGCGTCCTCGAAATGAATCGATCACTTCGCCATGAGGCGCATCACGGCGGAGGACATCGTCATCACCCCCGTGCGGATCGACGGCTCGACGGCCGGGTAATACTGGTCGGAGTGCAGCGACGGTAGCGGCTTGCCTCCGGGGCGCGCGGCCTCGGCGACCCGCTCGGGGGCGGCGGTCCCGACGAACCAGAGGAAGATGGGGATGTCCCCCTGGCTGAAGCGCGAGAAGTCCTCGCCGCCCATGACGAGGCTCCGCTCGAGGACGCTCTTGTCGCCGAGGACATCCTGGAACAGGGCAACCATCTTCCGGGTCAGCGGCACGTCGTTGCGCAGCGCCGGGGTGTACTCGGCGGCATCGACCTTGACGACAGGCTCGGGGGCGTTGGCTCCCTTCGCTACCGCGTCGGCCTTTCGCTTGATGCCGTCGAGGAGTTGCTTGCGGACGTTGTCCTTGGTGCTGCGGACGGTGAGCATGAGGCGGACCTCGTCGGGGATGATGTTGCTCTTGGTGCCCCCGTTGATGGAGCCGACCGTGACGACGGCCGGGTCCATCGGGCTGATCTCCCGGCTGACGAGTGTCTGGAGGTCGAGGATGAGGTGGGCCGCCATGACGATCGGGTCCACGGTCGTCTGCGGGTGGGCACCGTGCCCGCCCTTGCCCTTCATGACGATCTCGACGGTATCGACGTTGGCGAGGGCCAGCCCCTCGGTGTAGGCGACCGTGCCGTGCGGACGCTGGCTGTCGCAGTGGAGGGCGAGGCAGTAGTCCGGGCGCGGGAAGCGCTTGTAGAGCCCGTCACCCAGCATGCGCTTCGCCCCCTGGCCGATCTCCTCGGCGGGCTGGGCGACGAAGACGAGGGTGCCCTTCCAGCGGTCCTTGAGGGCGACGAGGGTGCGGGCGGTGCCGACCAGGCAGGCCATGTTGATGTCGTGGCCGCAGGCGTGCATGACGCCGACCTCGTTGCCGCTCTTGTCGCGCGTCCGCACCTTACTGGCGTAGGGCAGGCCGGTCTTCTCGACG
>JANXSH010000358.1 GCA_025356615.1 Planctomycetia bacterium
GAGCCGTCCTTCACCCAGCCCGTCATGTACGCCAAGATCCGCAACCGGCCGACGATGACAACCGTCTACCAGACCAAGCTCGTCGCGGCGGGCGACCTGACCGAGGCCGAGGCGGGCGAGATCAAAACGAAGTTCGAGGAGAAGCTGGAGAAGTCGCTCGACCAGGTGCGACACGGCCCGCGCCAGTACCCGATGATGCGCGGCTTCGAGGGCAATTGGAAGGGGCTGACGCCGCGCTACTCGCACGGCACCGTCGAGACCGGCGTCAGCGAGACGACCCTCCGCGAGATCGCCGATCGTCTGTGCAAACTTCCGGACGGCTTCGAGGCCAACCCCAAGGTCACGTCGCTGCTCCATTCGTGGCGGCAGGAACTCTACGAGCGCCGACCCTTGACCTGGGCCTTCGCCGAGGCGCTGTCGTTCGGCACGCTGCTGCTCGACAATACGCCTGTGCGCCTGTCGGGCCAGGACAGCCGGCGCGGTACGTTCGGCCAACGGCATTCGTCGATCTACGACACGCGCGACGGGACGCGCTTCACGCCCCTGGCGAACCTCCGGCCGACGCAGGCGATCTTCGAGGCCTATGACAGCCACCTGTCGGAGGCGGCGGTCCTCGGGTTCGAATTCGGCTACTCGCTCGACGCGCCGCTCACGCTCGTTCTGTGGGAGGCCCAGTTCGGCGATTTCGCCAACGGGGCGCAGGTCATCATCGACCAGTTCATCGCCTCCAGCGAGTCGAAGTGGCAGCGCGACAGCGGCCTCGTCATGCTGTTGCCGCACGGCTACGAGGGCCAGGGGCCGGAACACTCGAGCGCCCGCCTCGAGCGCTTCTTGCAGCTGTGCGCCGACGACAACATCCAGGTGGTGAACGCCACGACGCCCGCGCAATACTTCCACGTCCTGCGCCGGCAGATCCGCCGCAACTTCCGCAAGCCGCTCGTCATCATGACGCCCAAGAGCCTTCTCCGGGCGACGATGTGCGTCTCGCCGGTGCAGGAGTTCGTCAACGGCAAGTTCGCGGAGGTCATCGACGACCCGGCGATCGTCGATCCCGGCCAGGTCCGCCGCGTCGTCCTCTGCTCGGGAAAGCTCTACTACGACCTCGCGAAGGAGAAGGTCGCCCTCGAGGCGGGCGGCGGCGTGGCCCTCGTCCGCGTCGAGCAACTCTACCCCTTCCCGCAGGAGCAACTCGCGCAACTCAAGTCCCGCTACGGCAAGGCCCGCGAGTGGGTCTGGGCACAGGAGGAGTCGCAGAACAACGGGGCGTGGTCCTACATCGAGCCGCGTCTGCGGGCGATGAAGCTCGAGCCGCTCTACGTCGGCCGCGACGCCAGCGCCAGCCCGGCGACGGGGTCGCTCCAGGTCCACGTCCGCGAACAGGCCGAGGTCGTCACGTCGGCGGTCCGAGGCCCCGCGCCGTACCTCGTCCGGGCGACCTGCTCGGCGGCGAGCAACGGGCAGCCTTCGTAAATACGATCGAACCACAGAGGGCACAGAGGAATACACAGAAAAGACGAGAGAAGGATCGGCGAGAGTGGCGTTTATTCTGCATTTACTCCGTCTTCCTTCTGCGTATTTCTCTGTGTCCTCTGTGCCTCTGTGGTTAGTTCGTATTCCTTTTTCTAAGATCAATCGCATCGAGATCCCGGAATCACTAGGCGAACGGTAGTCGAATGGCAGTCGAGATCAAGTTCACGGGCGCGGGCGAGTCGATCACCCAGGCGACCATCCTGAAGTGGCTCAAGCCGGACGGCGCTGCGGTCAAGGCAGGCGACGCCGTCGTCGAACTCGAGACCGACAAGGCCAGCAAGGAGGAGTACGCCACTTCCGCCGGCGTCCTCTCGATCAAGGTCCAGGCCGGCGAGCGCGTCGATGCCGGCGCGGTCCTCGGCCTCATCGACCCCAACGGCAAGCAGACGGCGGATGCCCCCTCGACGACACCTGCCGCGCCTTCAGTCGCAGCACCTCCCCCCGAGGTCCGCCTCTCCCCGGCGGCCCGTGTGATGGTTGAGACGCAGGGCATCGACGCCAGCAAGATTACGCCCTCCGCCAGGGGGGTCGTGACCAAGAGCGACATCCTGGCACAGGGGCAGACCGCTCCCCCGGTGGCCGCGCCGCCCGTGCCGGTGGCGAAGCCCGTCGCCAGATCCGGCGAGCGCGAGACTCGCGTCCGCATGACCCCCGTCCGCGCCCGCATCGCGGAGCGGCTCCTGTCGGCCCAGCACAACGCCGCCATCCTGACGACGTTCAACGAGGCCGACATGACGCGCGTCATGGATGCCCGCGCCAAGTACAAGGAGGCGTTCCAGAAGAAGCACGGCGTCGGCCTCGGCTTCATGAGCTTCTTCGTCAAGGCGTGCATCGAGGGCCACAAGGCGTTCCCCTCCGTCAACGCCCGCATCGACGGCGACGAGGTCGTCTACCACAACTACTACAACTTCAGCCTCGCCGTCAGCACCGAGCGCGGCCTCATGGTGCCGGTCCTCCGCGACTGCGACCAACTCAGCTTCGCCGAGATCGAGAAGGGCATCGTCGCGCTGGCGGGCAAGGCGCGCGACGGCAAGATCGCCGTCGCCGACCTCCAGGGCGGGACGTTCACGATCACGAACGGGGGCGTCTTCGGCTCGATGATGTCCACCCCGATCCTGAACGCGCCGCAGAGCGCCATCCTCGGCATGCACGCCATCCAGAAGCGCGCCGTCGTCGTCGAGGACCAGATCGTCATCCGCCCGATGATGTACCTCGCGCTGTCCTACGACCACCGCCTCATCGACGGGCGCGAGGCGGTCAGCTTCCTCGTCCGCGTCAAGGAGTGTTTGGAGAACCCCGAGCGGATGTTGTTCGAGGTATAATGGGTGATGAAGGTGGCAGATCGAATCCTACTCGAGACGGATCGATCCGTTGCCCACTCACTACCAGGCCGATAGCTAGGCTGAACCTGTGGAGACATCACTTCGACAGGTCTGAGGGGTGACACGTTGAGCCGGAAATTCAGTGTGGTCATCGAGCGTGACGAGGGGGGGTATTTCGTCGCGTCCGTCCCGTCGCTGCCGGGTTGTCATACCCAGGCCCGGTCGTTCGACGAACTCATGGACCGAGTGCGCGAGGCGATCACGTTGTGTCTGAAGATCCAGACTGAGTCGGACCAATAGCGGATCTTGTTCGAGGTGTAAAACGCCCAGGAATCGGGGAGGGTTGTTGAGATGAGTCCGAATCTGAGCACTATATTAACCGCTGCCGAGTCGCTTTCGATCGAAGAACAACGCGAACTGGTCGATCGGCTGCTCGAGAGAATGGACGATTCATCGCTCGACGAGACCGATGAGGAGCCAGCGGTTCTGAGTGAGGCTTGGAAAGAAGAGATCGCTCGCCGATCAGCGGAATACGATGCTGGTAAGGCAGAGACGGTGACTTGGGAAGAGGTCCGAACCCGGTGGCAAAAGCGGAGGACATCGGGTGGCTAGCGTGCGGTTGTTGCGCAGAGCCGAAGCAGAGTTGGAGGACGCCGTGGCCTGGCACGAAACGAGGAGTCCTTGAGTTGCTCGTCGCTTTGAAGATGCAGTGACCGTCGCACTCGATCGTCTCGGCGCGATGCCCGAGATATATGCTTTGGTGGACGACCAGCATCGGCTCTGTCCGGTGCGAAAGTCGCAATATGTGATCGTTTACCAATACAAGAAAGACATCGATGAAGTCGTGGTAGTCGCTGTCGTCCACGCTCGGCGAGATCCACGAACTTGGCAGTCCGGGAACTGATGGCTTCGAATGAAGACTGAGGAGTCCGCAGTGGCTGAACGATTCGACCTGATAATCATCGGCGGCGGCCCAGGCGGCTATGTCGCCGCCATCCGCGCCGCCCAGCTGGGCCAGAAGGTCGCCCTCATCGAGAAACGCGGCACCCTCGGCGGGACGTGCCTCAACGTCGGGTGCATCCCCAGCAAGGCGCTGCTCGACTCCAGCGAAGTCTTCGCCCAGGCCAAGAGCCATCTGAGCCGACACGGCGTTCAGGTCGGCGAGGTCAAACTCGACCTCGGCGCGATGCTCGTCCGCAAGGATAAGGTCGTCAAGGGGCTGACGGACGGCGTTACCTACCTGATGAAGAAGAACAAGATCGCCGTCTATGTGGGCACAGGGAAACTGGCCGGTGCCGCGAAAGAGGGAGTCTTCAGCGTTGCCATTGCTGGAGCGAAGAGCGAGACTCTCGAGGCCACGGCCATCCTCCTGGCGACCGGCAGCGAGGCGACGCAGATCCCCTCGCTGCCCTTTGACGG
>JANXSH010000365.1 GCA_025356615.1 Planctomycetia bacterium
GATCGTCGCGCCCGCGGCCGGGCACCCGCCGGCGCACCGGTGGTACGCGGCCACGTTGATCGTCCAGGCCTCCTGGTCGTCGATGCTGACGAAGCCGTGCGCCGACGTGATCCCCGCGGGGCTCTGCTCCTGGCCCGCGGGATCCTGGCATCCGTGGTCGCTGAAGTCGCCGACGAGATCGAGCAGCGCGTCGCGCGTCGCCGAGTCCCACTTCTTCTGGGCCGTGAGGAGCTTGATCGTCTCGCGCTTGGCGTGCCCGTTCATCATCGGCAGGTGTGCCAATAGCGATGTCGGCGGGCGCTTGCCGAGGCAAGGGACGAGGCGATCGGCGATAGACGAACGGTTGGCGCTCGTACTACCCCAGGGCCAGACGAGAGCGGGCAACATCGTATGTTTCGCGGGCATCCGCGCGATCAGGCCGACGAAGGTATCGAACAACTCCGGCCCATTGGCGCACCCCGCCACGGCACGGCAGACCACCCGCAAATCCTCGTCGCCGAGAAACGCAGGCAGCGCGGCCTTCGCGGCGGGGAGCTGGAGTTCGTTCAGCAGGTGGACGGCGACGAACCGGCGCTCGAGGATCGGGTCATCCTTGGCGGCGACGGCCAGCGGGATGGCGGCGTGGGCGTCGTCGAATGCGACGCTCCAGAGGGCGAGGTAGAAGGTCTCGCCCTTCGCGTGCGCCAGCGCGTCGGCCCGCGCGGCGGGGTCTTCGAGGAACTGGAGCGCTTGGGCGACGGTGTGTTTCAGGACGGCGGGCGTGAGCGTCTCCCACTGGAGGCCGAACCACACGTCGATGGCCCGGACGCAGGAGGCGAAGCGGACGAGGTTCTTGTCGAGGATGAGCCGGAGCATGCGGCGGAAGGCTTCGGGGTGCGTCTCGTCGATCGTCTCGAGGATGACCTGGCGCAACCCCTCCTGCCGCTGGGCGGCGAGGAGGAGCTTCTCGACGAATGCCCACGCCTCGGGCTTTTCGCAGATCAACAGCGCCCGCGTGACGTGCCGACCCATCCCGGCGATGTCGTGTTGACCGCTCGCCGACTCCTCGAGGATCGTCCGGATATTCGCATCCCCCGCGTCGATCTTGGCGGCGAAGAGGATGCCGAGCGTGTCGGAAGAGTAGCCGGCGATGTAGGCCGCCCAGATCGCACACCATTCGAGATCGGGGTCGAATTGGGCCAGGACGCTGACGAGGTTCTGGATCCAGTCGAAGCGGCGCGAGTCGAGGGCAACCGGGTCGTTGGGGGCACGGAAGGCCCGCCGGGTCGAACCGCCGGTGTAGGGCAGGCGCTCGAAGAGTTTCCACGCCGCCTCGACGTTGTCGGCGAGGCGCGGGAACAGCGCGGCGAGGAGTTGCCGTCGCTCCTTCGCGGACAGTTTGGGGAACTGAGTCCAGGCTTCGGCGAGGATCACCCCGCGTTTCTGCCAATCGAGGGACACGCCCTTTTCATCGACGCCGAGCCACGCCTGACCGATGGAAGTGGGTCGCGCCGCCAGTGCGTTGACGCGCTTCAGTCGTTGCTTGTCCAGGTCCGGTATGCGGAAGGGGAGGAGGCCCGCCTGCGCTTGTTCGTGACTGAGCATGGGTGCAACCCTGGGTTGAACTGCTGAGGTGTTCTACGCTCGAAGGGAGACCGTCGTGAGGGAGAAAGTAGTATCCCCCGCGTCCGGAGTCCAGGGCGGTAGGTGTGGAAATCGAGAAATCGAGTGAGAAGTGAATGACGCATCTTTCGCGGGAGCGGAATTTTGTTGGGAATAAATCCATGCTGATCGACTCCTACTTCTTGGAACGCGGTCGATCGTCGGGATCGGAAGCGTCGCGAACAAGATGGGCTACACACGAAAGGACGGTAACACCGTGCTGAAGAAGCTGCTCGGCCTCATGGTCTTCGCTGGTCTGCTCGGTCTCACGACCGGCTGCCCTGAAACGAAAGACGCCAAGAAGGACGCCAAGAAGGACGCCAAGAAGGACGACAAGAAGGAAGTCAAGAAGGACGACAAGAAGGCCGCCGACGACAAGAAGGCCGTCGACGACAAGAAGGCCGTCGAC
>JANXSH010000453.1 GCA_025356615.1 Planctomycetia bacterium
CTGTTACCGGACATCACGTTCTGCGTTAAATCCGGACATCGAGTTCCGCGCGGGGAAGGCTGGTCGGCGGAGAGGTCGAGGGCGAGGATGCGCCCGCGGCAGATCTCGGGGGCGGGCAGTTTGCGCAACTCGCAGCCGCTCTCCCCTGTGACCAGCCAGTCGCACGCTTCCGGGTCATAGTTCACCAGCACCGTCTTCCCCGCGTGCATTCGCCCTGGGTAGTACGCCCGGTGGTACAGCGTAAACCGCCCACCCGAACTGACCCGACGCCGTGCCACATGCCCCGCCAGGTACTCCCGCGCCAGGTTTATGTCCCCGTTCTCCTCCTCCCAGTTCGTGCTGTACGGCTTCCCGCTGTGGCTCAACTGTGGGAACACGGCCAGCCGGCTGCGACCGCGCAGGTACGGGTACGCTTCGCGCTGGCGACGATCCATCGCATCCACGCGCCCTTGCCATTCTTCCGCGTTGGCCGCCGTGTGCGGATCCGACCAGCGCTGGATCGTGTCGTTCGACTTCTCCACCACCCCGTTGTAGCGCGGCTGTCTCGGCGGGTTGAAAGTCAACTTCAGGCCCAGACCTGCCAGCCACAATGCCAAGACCGAGGGCAAGTCGTTCCCGCTGCTCCCCCAAGGCATCCCGTTATCCATCCGCAGCCCCTTGGGCAACCCGTAGAGGTCGAACATCTCCCGCAGTGCCTTACGCACGTCCGCAGGCGGCACGCTGTTGAACACTCGGGGGGAAAACGCGGCTACCCAGGAAGGCTCCGCTACATTCATCGACGAATCGTAAGCAACTGGCGAGGCTGTTGTCGGCCAGGGGAATCTGGTCGGTGGCATCGATCTGCCAGGTCTGATGCACGGCGGTAGCGCGGCGGTAGACGGGTAGGTGGGGCCGACCGGGCAAAGCGGGAAGGAGATCGACTTGATCGAACCAACGCTGTAGGGTCCGGGAGGAGGGCACGGTGGCTCGAGGGAAATGCTCGGCGAGAATGATACGAATGATTTCGGACCCCCATTCGGGATGATCGCGACGGAGGGCCTGAGCTTGGAGGAAGATGGGATCCTTGGCAAGGCGTTGAGAGGCGGGTTGGGGACAATGGTAAGCGGGAGAGGGCATGGTTCCGTCATTGCGGCGGGCCTGTAGGAGCAGATCCTGGACGGTGCGGCGAGGAAGACCAAAGCGCTGGGCGAGGGCCACGCTGTCGAGTTGCTCGTTCCGGTGTGCTTGCCAGATAGCAGTTCGGATCCCCTGTTCGATGGCGCGCGGCATAGCATTCCCTCTCCCTGCGACTCTGGTTCGTCTCGATCCATCTCCCTATGCTATCCCGCGCGGAACTTGATGTCCGGATTTAACGCAGAACGTGATGTCCGGTAACACGACCGCGCCGCGTGTTCGCTCCCCTTGCGTTCGTGCCGGGCGAGGATCACGAACGGGTGGTCCGTCGGCTCGAACCACGGCTCGCAGTACAGCACGATGGTCCGCTTCGTCTCCGCCGGCGTGATGAGGATGCCGTTGAGGCCGATGTCCAGCACGCGGACGCCGAACGGCAGACCCTGCACCTCGATCGGGATGCGCCCCTCGAAGCCCGCTCGGCGGGCGACCTCCACGGTGATGCGAACCTCGCCGCCGGGCTTGATCGTCACTTCGCTCTGACCTGTCGTCGTGACGATGTCGCCGGGTTCGACGAGTTGGGGCAGTTTCGTCTCGGCGGTTCGCGCGACGGCCTTGCCGCCGATCGTAGAACTCGCCTCGACGCGCAGGGTGCCGGGCTTCGCGGTCGCCTTGGCGTCCGCGCTCAGCGAGACGACCGTGCCGGTGTCGTCGCGCAGGACGTTCGTCGCCGGGGCGCTGTATCCGGCGGGGAGGCCGGGTAGCTTCACGTCGATCACGCCGTCGAACTCGTCGAGCCGGGTCACGTCGATCCGCACGGGCACCGCGCCGCCCTTGCTCACCGCGCCGGCCACACGGACGCTGACGCTGAAGTCGGGTCGCGGCGGGCGAATCGTCAGCCGATAGGCGTGGGCCGGGCTGCCCTCGCCGCGTGCGTCCTTGACGCGCACCTGGTAGACGCCGTCGGCGGGCGGGTCGAAGACGAGGCGCGAATCCTTGCCGGAGCCGGGGCCGCCGTCGTCGTTGCGCCAGAACAGCGTGACGAGGGGCAGGCCGTTGGCCGGGAACGTCGTCCCCGGCGGGTGTGCGCTCACCTTGTACATCGGCGTGCCCTGGCTCTGGTGGACCGGCGTCGTGCCGAGGTAGGCGAGTCGGCCTCCCTGTGCGGCGAAGAACTGGCAGTCGTCGTCCGGGCCGGGCGGCAAGGCGCGGACCTTCACCAGCTCACTGCCGACGAGGAGCAAGTCGTTGACGGCCAGCTCGCCCCAGGTCTCCAGGCGGATGCCGGGCGCGCGCGAGTCGTGGTCGCGGAAGGCGATGAACGTCCGCGCCGTGGCACGCAAGACCGCGCGCGGCAGGGGCCGACCGGCGGCGTCGAGGATCTCGATCGTCGAATCCATCGGCGAGTCGAGGCGACTCGCGTTCACCTCCAGCAGGAGCCGGGTTCCCTTCTTCGCCGCGAATCGCCAGGTCTGCGACGCATCCGCCTCGGCGATGCGTCCATTCGCCGTGCCGGGGACGACGATCTCGCGTCCCTTGGCCGTGTCCGAAACCTCGGCGAACTCGCCGACGACGAGCGAAGGAGTGCCCAGCGTTTCCCCCACGTCGACCGGCACGCGCGAGCCGATCGTCTTAGGAATCTCGACGCGAACGGAGCGAATCTTGCCCAGGTGGACGCCTTCGATGGCGACCTCGCACGACGTGCCTTGCTGCGCCCCGAGCGGGAAGTGCGACGTGACGACCGGCACAGGCCCGATGCTCAGGCGATACGTCATGTCGGCGGCACCGCGATATTCGCGATCCCGGATGCCGAGGGCGTAGGTGCCCGCCTTCGCGCAACGATATCCGAGGTGGCCCGCCGTGCTATCCGCGACGGTGTTCCCCGAAGGATCGACGAGCGTCAGCACGGGAGACAATTTCGACGCGATCGCCTCGACGCCGATCTCGTCGCCCGCCTTCGCCTCGAAGCGGAACCAGTCGAGATCCCCCGCCCGGCTGATCGTCCCGACGACGGTGACGGGAAGCATGATCGCCTGGCTCGCCTTCGCCGAGTCGTTCGGCTCAACCTCGTCGATCGCCATGAATCGATCGACGTGAAGCACTTGCGGCGTGCTCTTTCCGGCGGCGTTCTGGATCGTGACGGAGTATCGGCCCGGCTTCGTCGTGGCGGGGATGTTCAACGTCGCCTTGCCTGCGGTCACGTTTGCCGTCACTCCGGGGAGGTCCGTGACCAGCGACCCGCCCTCGACCCCCTCGCCGGTGATCGTGAGCGAGGTCGTCTTGCCACGCGGAACACTCGCCGGCGCGATCTTCTCCAGCTTCGGCGGCTTCGGCGCGACGGGGAGGATCTTCCGTTCGACCTTCCCGGTCTTGGTGTCGCGGGCGGTGACGATGCCGTCGTACAGACCCAGGATGAGTTCCTCCGGCTTCGACCGCAGAGCCATCGAGAGGGGCGTCTCGGCCTGGCGCGGGTAGACGACGCGCTCGGTCAACGTGAGTGCGTCCCACGACTTCGCGAGGTTGTCCTCGCCGAGCGAGTAGAGCGTCTTGCCATCGGGACTGTAGAGGAGCCGGGAGACCGATTTCTCGTGGGCGAAGGCCGACTTGACGAGCGTCCCGCCCTTCGCGTCGGCCTGCCAAATGCGGATGCTGCGATCGACGCCGCCCGCCGCGATGCGATCCCCCGTCGGACTCCAGGCGACGGCGTAGACCCAGTCGGTCGAGTCGCCGAGTGTAAAGAGGCGATTGCCCGTGGCCATGTCCCACACCTTGACGGCGCGGTCGGCCCCGCCGCTGGCGAGGAGCTTGCCGTCGGGACTGAACGACACGCCGTACACCGAGTCGCTGTGGTCCTTCAGCGTGTGTCGCTCCTTGTTCTGCACGACATCCCACACCTTGACGAGCCGATCGTAACTCGCCGAGGCGAGGTACTTGCCGTCGGGGCTGAACGCGAGTTCGTGGATGACATCGGCGTGCGTCGCCGCCACGGCGCCCGCCCCCCGCCACGTCCCCTCGGCCAGATGCCAGACGCGAACCTCGTAGCCCCCTCCCGCCGTCCCGGCTGCGACCGCGAGCTGGGTGCCCTTGGGGTCGAACACGATCGCCGACACCCGGTCGCGTCCCGCGACGAGTCGGGCGCGCGTGTCTCCGGTGTCTGGATCGACGAGCAGCACCTCAGCGCGCCCACTGACGGCGAGCAGCGTGCCGACGGGGGAACAGGCCATTGCACTGACCGGCGTGCCGACTCGGCTCTTCGGGACGATCGACGCGAGGCGAATCAGCTTCGCCGCAGAATCGTCCTTCGCCCCGGCCAACACCCAGGCGCGGATCGCGGCGATCTCGGGGGCCGTCGGCTGCTTCGACGTCGCGGGCGGCATCGGGGGCTTGGCCTTCCCCTCGATCAGGCGGACGAGGAGGCTCTCGTCCGGCTTCCCCGCCACGATCGCCGGCCCCTTGTCGCCCCCGGCGAGGAGCGCCTTAAAGCTCTCGATGTCGAGTTCGCCCTTCGCCTCCTTGGCGTTGTGGCACTGGACGCAGTAGCGCGTGAAGACCGGCTGCACCTGCCGAGTGTAGCTCGGTGTTTCCGCCGGGAGAGGGGTGGAGACGAGAAGAATGAGGACCAATGCAAGGCGTCGCATGAAATTCACCTGGAGGAGAAGCCCGGTCCTTTAGAGCGTTCGGAAGAAAAAACTGTTCGAGGCGTTTTGCCGTTATCCCATTGCGGGCCAGTCTCGCATAAGATAGAAGTTGAGTAGAAACACCGCAAGCATCAGAATGACGAAGCCGCCCAATGCGAGTAGATGAAAACCTTTGTCTGACACCATGTGTGTGAAAATGGCGATTGCAATGAACACGAAAGGAGCGTTGAACCCCAGATGTCCCAAAAAATTCTCCGAGCCACGAGACCCGACACCTGCGGCGTCAGACATGATGGCGATGGTGTAGACGACTCCGTAGGCGACGGCCCCGACTACCAGCCATTTATTATTGCCCATAGGGTCTTTTCCAATACTAATCGAGCGTCCTTACTACCCGCACCCGGTTGGCAAATTGCGACCACGGAAACCCAATCACCCGCTGTCTGTCATCGGCGTCCCCTCCCCTAGTCATCACGAACTAATATAGATGACCCCGCCCGCTTGTCCAGCGTCCTTGTCATTTACTCCGACCCTTTTTAAGGCCGGGTGTTAGTATAGAGACCTTGCCAGCACCGCACCCGCAGTCCCCATCACGCTCACGAACGCGATCACGGCGCTACAACCGCTGCACCCGTCGAGACACCCGGCGAGGTCGCCCGCCGAGCCTAGCACGTCGAGCGCGCCGGACAGCACATGCCCGCTGACCTCGGCCGCCGAGGCGACCGTCTCTACGACGGTGCCCGCCGCGTCCGACGAGACGGCGGCCGCGACCAGGTCGCCGACGATCTCGCCCCCATCGACGATGCCCTCGGAGGTTCCGCCCCCGCCCCGCGACGCCTTGCGCTCGGCCTCGCCGGCGAGGTGCCGCTTCAGGGGGTCCATGTCTTCGAAGGGACCGGGCATGGTACTCACCGATTGAAAACGAATTCTCGTGAAGTCAATAACGCCCAATAGAGGTCTTCCATCGCTTCCTTCCGCGCGGCCCCCTCCGTCCCGGCCTCGTCGAGGAGCTTCACGAACGAGTCGAGTTCCTTGGCCGTCGGCTCCCGGCACAGCGCGAGCAGGTAGAGTCGCTCGACGGCGTCCTTGTTCTCGACGTTCGTCGTCAGCCACTTCGTGACGCGCGAAGATTTCGCCCGCAGCTTGTCGTTGAGCGTCTGGCCGTTGTTGAGGTGGAGCGCCTGGCCGACGCTCGAGTCGGAGGATCGCTCGCAGGAGCAGGTCTGCGACCGCTCCGCCCTGCCGAAGGCGTCGAGGAAGCGCGAGACGACCAGCGAGTCGGGCAACTGCATCGAGCGCGTGCCGAGGGGGAAGCCGCCGTAGGCCGTCGCCGCGTCCTTGGCGTTGGAACTGAGGTGGGTGAACGGCGTCGGCACGTCGGTCACGGAGGCATAGGCGTCGAGCAGCACCTCGGCGGACAGGCGCTTGACCAGGAAG
>JANXSH010000466.1 GCA_025356615.1 Planctomycetia bacterium
TAATGGGGGGTAAGCCGATTTCGCCACCCGTCCCCGACGGCCCTCGGAATCTCGTGTACGCAAACCATTGTGATGGGGCGAATTATGGCATGGAAACGGTTGCCAATTACTTGCCACTGCAAAGCGTGTCTTGGCCTTACCAGACCGGAAGATGATCCGATAACTCTCGTTGCGTTCCTGAAGTGCCGCCATGTTGCCTCCTGGCAACGCCACCGCAGCCTTAGAGTCTGTTTTGATATAAATTAGCTGGAAAACAGAATATAATTCGTTCTGGGCGACAGAACTGACCTGAATCTGCTCAAGTTGCCGGTACTTCCACACCGACTTGTCGTTTTCTAGCTTATTTATATCAAAACAGACTTTTGCCACTACTACGGTATCGCGATCTGGTTCAACCGCATCGGCAAGGCGATGGGCGAGGCGATGCTGGAACTCCTCGCGGAGGCGAAATGAGTGTCACGATCGACGGAGTGGATCTCTACACCGGACGAGATGAGGAACCGATGAAACGACTGAGTCTTGGGTCTGCCTTGCTTGGATGCCTACTCTTCGCGATCCCGGTAGCCGGGCAACCGACACCAGAGCAGGCCAACGTAGAGTTGGAACGCAACCTCCGCTGGATGCTCCAGCGCGAACGCGACCGGGCCGCCAAGCTCCGGACCGGGCCGAAGTCCGTCCCACGCGAGCGCGTCGGTGTCTTTGCCGACTCAGGGGTCTGGCACGTCGGGGCGAAGTCCATCGTCGCCCTGCTCGAGGCGAATCGGATCCCCTGTCGGGTGTTGGATCGGTCCCTCCTCACCGAGGAGGGTCTCGAAGGGCTGGAGGCGATCGTCCTTCCGGGAGGGTGGGCACCGTCGCAGTGGGGCGCGGCCGGGGACGGGGGGCTGGCGGCGATCCGCAAGTTCGTCGAGAAGGGGGGCCGCTGCCTCGGCATCTGCGCCGGTGCCTATCTTCTCGCGCATACGGTTCGGTACGACGACAAGGAGCATCGGTATCCCCTCGGGCTGTTCGACGGCGTCGCCCGTGGCCCGGTGGCGGGGCTGGCCGAGTACCCCAAACCCGGATCGGTGAAACTGAGCGTCACCGAGGCCGGAACGAAACGCGGGCTGGCGACCATCGATTCGGACACGTTCTACTACAGCGGCGGGCCGTGCTTCCAGAAGGGAACCGACATCACGGTCCTCGCCCGCTATCCCCAAGGGGACGCCGCCGCGATCGCCCGCCGCCACGGCAAGGGCGAAGTCGTCCTGATCGGTGCCCACCTGGAACGGCCCGCCCCGCCGAAAGGCGATGACGCACCGGAGCCGAAGGTCTCTGCCGCCCTGTTGCGTGCCCTGCTGTTCCCCGCTGATCCCCGGCACATCGAGAAGATCGACGACATCAAGCGAATCGTCGAGCAGCCGAAACGCCACGCGAAGGATCCCGTCCGCGCAGCCGACCCACCGAAGCCGGTGAAAGTCTTCATCCTGGCCGGGCAGTCGAACATGGAAGGGCCAGCGGTCGCGGATCTCGACGGCAAGGACTACAACAACGGGAAGGGTACGCTGAAGGCCCTGCTGAAGGATCCCACCAAGGCCAAACTCGTAAAGCACCTCGTGAACGAGAAAGGGCAGTGGACGGTGCGCAAGGACGTTTGGGTGTGGTATCAGCCCGAGAAGGAACCTCTGAAAGCGGGACCGCTCGCGCTCGGGTTCACGCCTTACGCGGGCAAGCACCACTTGGGCCCCGAACTACAGTTCGGCCACGTCCTGGGCGATCATATCGGCGGCCAGGTTCTGCTCATCAAGACCGCGTGGGGCGGCAAGAGCCTCTCCAAGGACTTCCGTCCCCCAAGTTCCGGCGGAGAGGTCGGGCCGTACTACAAGAAGATGCTGGCGGATGTCCGCAAGGCGCTCGCGGACCTGAAGTCCGACTTCGAGGGCTACGACGGCCAGGGATACGAGCTGGCGGGGTTCGTCTGGTATCACGGCTGGAACGATGGCGTCGATCCGAAGAAGGCGGTGCCGGAGTACGAGCAGAATCTGGTGAACCTGATCAAGGACGTGCGCAAGGATTTGAAGGCACCGAAACTGCCCTTCGTCATCGGCGAGATGACTGGGCCTTGGGTGAAGGCTCCCGGAGCATGGGACACCCTCCGAAAGGCCCAGGCCAGTGCGGCGACGAAGGCGGAGTTCAAGGGCACGGTGGCCTTCGTTCCGACGCGCGACTTCGTCCGTCGGGCCGAGGACTCTCCGCACCCCGGCCACGGGCACCACGAGTTCGGCAACGCGGAGACCTACGTCCTCGTCGGTGACGCCCTGGGCAAGGCGATGGTGAAGCTGCTCGCGCCGAAGAAATCGGCTGGCCCCGCCAAGCCGAAGTCGCATACGGTCAAGAAGATCGAAGGCTGGACCGTCCGGGTCGATGACCGTCTGCTCGAGGGGCCGGATGACGAACTGGGGACTCGCGCGCTCCGCTTCCTCGAAGGGAAGTTGAGCGACATCAAGGCCGTGTTGCCCGAGGACAAGGTCGAGAAGCTCCAGGCGGTCACGATCGTTCTGGACCTGACGCACGGCACGCTCGGCCCGATGCAGTACCACCCCAGCGCCGACTGGCTGAAGGCAAACGGCTATTCGCCCGACCTGGCGAAATGCGTCCACCTCCCGCGTGCGGCCGACCTGCCCACGCGGCGGAACATCAACGAGCAGCCCTGGGTGATCCTCCACGAACTGGCCCACGCCTACCACGACCAGGTACTCGGTTTCGAGGAGCCGAGGATCAAGGAGGCTTACGAGAAGTACAAGAAGAGTGGCCGGGGCGAAAAGGCGCTGCTCTACAATGGCCAGCGGGTCAGGCACTACGCGCTGACCAACCATAAGGAGTTCTTCGCCGAGATGACGGAAGCCTACTTCGGCGTCAACGACTTCTTCCCGTTCAACCGTGCTGAAATGAAAGAGGCCGAGCCGGAGATCCTTTCCTTGATGTCGATCATCTGGGAGTCGCCGCCGAAGAAAGAGAAACGGTGACGGCCTAGTGCCGCCTTTCCCTGCCGACATCTTGCCCTCTGACCGTCACGGTTTCGCGAATTTTGCCGATGGTGTTCGAGGGAATGCCGCAGGCAAGAAGCGCCCCGCAGAGCGTGGCAGTCGAACGGATCGAGCAACCGAACCTGGAGGCGGATGACTGACATCAAACCGAAACGGAGTGCGGCCGGTAAATCCTCACAGCTGGGCGGTCCGAACATGCCGTCGGCACCCGATCATCGAAGACAACAGGCTCAGTCCTCCGCCCGCATGTAGGAGTGAGCGAACGGGTTCTCCTCCTGCTGACGTGCCAACGCCTGCACCTCACCGGGGTAAGAGAACTTCGGCCACTGCTCGAAAGACAGGCCGTCGGCGACGGCGAGAAAGGGCAGCCGGTCATCTAGTGCGGGGAGGCCTGTCGCGCCGACCGCCTTGAGGTTGATCGGTCGGTGCCATTCGACCGGGGTCGGAGCCGAACTGAGGTTGAACCGGGCCGGCACTCTATCCGCTTCGATCGCTCTGGCCAGACTCGCCCGGTGGAAGCCACCGCCCGTGAGGATTACGGTCAGGCTCCGCCAAAGGTCGATCGCCGCCAGCCCGTTATTCTTGTCCTTGGAGTACCCCTCGTTGAAAGCGATGCGCCACCCCCGCGCGAGGTGTTCGATGAGTTGGCGCTCGCCGACCGCGTGTTCCGCGCTGAGGGCCGAATGATCGAAGTCGTTCTTCTCGAATCGGTCACCACCCAGTTCCATCGTCACGTCATGGTAGCAGATGATGCTGGGCTTGCCGTCAATGATGCGGATGAGGCTGACCGAGAACTCGGTCGTCCCCGCCCCCATGTCGGCCATCAGGTGCATCCCCCCCTGCCACCGCGGGTCTTGGGCCCGGGAGACGATAGGAGCTAATGTCTCCGGCCGGATGCGATAGAACGCCTCCCGGTCGCGCTCCACCGGGTTGACGTCCCACCCGGCCTCCAGCAGTTTCTCGAGCCGAGGCCTCAGTGCCGCCCAGTCAACACCCTGCCCGACGGCGACCGACTCGGCGCCGAAGGTCGCCTCGTAGGCCGCACCGACAACGGTCTCGTATCGCGCCCGGAGGACGGGGTTCTCAGCGTGGTCCATCGGTGCTGGGACGTTCACGAAAACGGTGCGGGCGGACCCGAGCGTGTCCTTGACCCGCCCCAACACCCAGGCGAGGTACGCGGCAACGAGAAGGTCGGGATTCGTGCCAATCGGGTAAGAGTTCCTCTCAGCCACCCCCTGCCGTAGCAGATCGACCTTCAGGGAGCGGAACAGCTCGCCGTCTGCCATTTCGAGGGCGCGCCGACCGAAGTAGAGCCGGTTGTTCGACATCCGGACGAGCGACGGTAGCGCGAACGGCGGGCAGTGGGCTTTGCCTGGCTCGTCCAGGAAGAGGACCGACGCCTGGGGCTGGAGCTGGTTGCGAGCCCGCAGGACCAGCTTCGTCGAGTGGGTGCCGAAGTCCAGTCCGAGCGTCACCCGGCCAGTCGGGAAGTCGCGCGGCAAGGTGATCCTCCGGTCCGAACCCCCGTTTAAGGCTGTCTGTAACGGGCCTATCGGGGAGGGGGCAGGTGCCGAGTCCGCCATGCGACCCCGAATCCTCTCTCCGAGGCTGCTCGGGCGCGGCGGGGTGGCCGGTGTTGCCGAGGGAATGGGCACACCAGCCTTCGGCTCGGGCGGGCTGGCGGGCGACTCCCGCACTAGGGCCATCAGCACCGCCTCAAGTCTCTTGATTTCTTCTTTCAGTCCAGTGATGGTCCGGCGGACGCCGTCGGCCACCACCTCCCACCAGGGGGCATGGCCGTTCGGACTTTCTTTGCTCTGGGGCATGGGGGTTCCTCGAAAGTTTGTCGTTCAGTTCTCGCTCCGGGTGACGCGCACGAAGCAGACGGCCAGAGGCTCGGTCAGTCGGCAACTCGCCTCCCGCAGTCGCTCCAAGTTCCCGAGCTGCTGCTGGAACTGCGATTCGGCCTTCGTAAGTTGGGCCTCCATCAGCGGCAGCACCTTCGTCCGCTCGCGCTGCCGGGCCGTCTCCAGTCGGGCTGTCTTGATCTTCCGTACATGGACGTACTCCGCCTCCACCTGGCTGCGACGGCGGGCATACAGAGCCTGGTTCTCGTCCTTCTCAGACGACCGGAGCGACTGGCTCCGGCGCAGCGCCTCCGCGCGCATCGCCGCCCACGTCGCCGCCAACAGAGGGCGGCTCGGGGCCGTATCGTCCCACTCCAGCCCCCGCTCCAAGACGAGATGCAGCAGACGCTCGCCGTCCTCCGCCGCCAGCACCGCCCCGGCCTGCTCGGACCAGGCGACCGGCTCCAGCACCCGACGGGCGCGTATGCTCTCGACGATGTGGCAGTAGACGAGGATGAAGTAGTCCCCCGCCGATAGCCCCTCGTCCTCGCCGGGACCGAGCGGCAGGACGCCGCAGGCGGCCCTGGCGTGGACGTTGTCTAGTTGCTCGCGTACCGCCTCGACGCCCGCCCGCATCAGCGGGTGCGAGACGTTTACCAGATCGACATCGGGGTCGTTGAAGGCCCGTTCGCCGTCGAAGCAGAACCGCAGGACATCGCCCCCCGACCGCCAGACCCACGGCCGATCCGGTGGGGCGGCCCGCTGCACGTCACGCCGCAGATCATCCGTCAGCCGCAGGTTGTAGATTCCCTCCGGCTCCTCCCACAGCCGGGCCGAGGGGTGCCGACCCTGGACGTACCCCTGGATGACCGCGAGCATCGGCCGTTCGCTGACGTAGCGCCCAAGTCGGCTCACCCGCCGTAACTGGTCCTTGAGGTACTCCTCGTGGCCGAATAGGTGGCCGACGTTCTGCTCGAGGTGGGAAAGATCGACGCGGCGACGCTCGATCGCCCGCGCCGCCTCTTCCACCCGCTGCTCCGCCTCGTCCGGGTTGAGCCGTCCGCTGACGTAGTCGCGCTGGAGCTCACTGATTTGCTCGCCGAGGATCGCCTCCAACTGCCCGAGACTATGCTCGAACAGCCCTATCCGCTGGTACAACTTCGCCAGGATCCGCTCCTCCACGGTCCCCTCCGCGACGAGCGTGAGGATCGTGAGGACCGGGTGCTTCTGCCCGAAACGGTCGATCCGGCCGATCCGCTGCTCGACGACCATGGGATTCCACGGCAGGTCGTAGTTGACCAGGTGGTGGCAGAATTGGAAGTCCAGCCCCTCGCTGCCGACCTCCGTCGAGACCAACACCCGCACGGACGGGTCATCCTTGAACCGCCCCATCCGCCGACCGCGCTCGTCGTGTTCGGGCCGCTTCGGGTCCGACGGGACATCACCCGCGATCCGCAACGTGGAGTAACCGGAGGCGTTGAGCATTCGCTCCAGGTAGCGAGAGGTGCCGACGAAATAGGTGAAGATCAGAACTTTCGCGCCTGGATCCTCGACATCGATGTTCCTCATCTGCTCCAGTAGGAAGGCGAATTTAGAGTCCCCAGCAGGTGCCGGAATCGCCCTGCGGGCCGGCTGCGGCTCAGCCGCCGTGATCCCCTCCAGTTCCGAGGGCGGGATGTCCGACACCTCGGGGTCGTCCTCCAGGGCGACCGGGTCGCCGACGGCGAGCAGTGCGGCCGGCAGACAACTGGCCGCCTGGCGGGCACGCTGCACCTCGCCGATGCTCATCGGCGAGCCGACCCAGCCGAGGCGACCGGCCCCGGTCACCAGGCGGCGGTACGCGGCGTCCTCCTCGTCGGACCAACGGAAGGTCAGGACGGGCGCTCGCCGGACGGCGGCGAACTCCTGCACGTCGCGCTTCCTGGTGCGGGTGATGATCGACGACAGCGGGTGGAGATCCTGCGTCCGCCGCTCCAGTTCGACCCACCCCTGGGTGTCGGCCGGGCCCGGTCCACCCAGGGCGCGGATCACTTGCGCCGCCACCGGGTCGCGCCTTTCCGGCGGCACCCCCTCCTCGAACAGCGGCAGCAGCAGGTCTCGGGCCTCCCTTAGCCCCCCGCCGCGCACCCGCAGCGCCGCCTCGTGGACGTCTTTGTACAGCCGCAGCCGCTCGTCGAAGACGTTGGGATCGACGAACTCGGCCGGCCTCAGCGCCTGTAGCAGCGTGAACAGATCCCGGCTGCCGAGGTGCAGCGGGGTGGCGGTGAGCAGCAAGACGGCCTCGGCGGCCTCGCACACTTCGCGCAACATTTGGGATGTCTGCGAGGAGGGGTTGCGGGCGTGGTGCGCCTCGTCCACTATCACCATCCCGACGCTGCCCAGTTCGCCCAGGAACTGCCCGCGCAGGTCGCCGTTCCGTAGGGTCTGCATCGACACCACCGCCCGCAACTGACCCCGGCCCTGGTTGCGGCGGAGCTTGCCCAGGAACTCCTGGATCTCGTGCCGGGCCATGATATCGAAGTCCTGACCGAACTTCCGGCCCATCTCATCGCGCCACTTCTCCCGTAGGCGGGAGGGGCAGACGATCAGCACCCGGTCCAGCGGCTGGCGGGCCTCCAGTTCGGCGAGGATCAGCCCAGCCTCGATCGTCTTGCCGAGACCGACCTCGTCGGCGATCAGCAGCCGCCGGTCGTGCGACTCCAGCAGCTTCAGCAGCGGCTTGTACTGGAACGCCTCGAAGAGAACGCGCTGAGCGCGGAAGGCGTAGAGGGTGTTCTGGTTGGCGTTCGTAATCCGCTCGACCGCGAGAGCGGAGCGAAACGCCTGCATCCGACCCCAGCGGCCGGCCGCCGCGAGCGCATCGAGAGATTCCCCCGCAGCGTTCAGTTCCTCGAGATCCTCCTCGACCACCGTATCGACCCGCCGGTTGAAGCGGACGGTGTACCAGTACTCCCCGGCCATCCGCTCGGGCTCGCCCTCGACGCGGCCCATGTCGCGGGTGGTGCGGAGCAGGACCGAGTCGCCGGCCTTGAATGCCGGGGGCGGCGGGGGCATGGCGCGGAACCTCTGGGTTTGGCTCGCGGGAAGTCGTTGAAGG
>JANXSH010000507.1 GCA_025356615.1 Planctomycetia bacterium
GCGGCATCCTCGAGCGCCTGTCGAACCCCAAGCGCGCCATGGTCGTCAGCATCCCCGTCCGCATGGACGACTGCCGGCTCGAGGTGTTCAGCGGCTATCGCGTCCAGCACAGTCTCACGAGCGGGCCATCGAAGGGGGGCTTGCGCTACCACCCCAACGTCGATCTCGGCGAGGTGGCCGCCCTCGCCATGTGGATGGGGTGGAAGTGCGGCCTCATGAATCTGCCCTTCGGCGGCGCGAAGGGCGGCGTTTGTTGCGACCCGGCCCAACTCAGTCGTGGCGAACTCGAGCGGATCACCCGTCGATTCACCGAAGAAATCCTCGCCATCATCGGGCCTCGCCGGGATGTGATGGCCCCCGATCTCGGCACCGACGAGCAGACGATGGCCTGGATCTACGACACTTACAGCATGAAGGTCGGCTACGCATGCCCGGAGATCGTCACCGGCAAGCCCGTCGAACTCGGCGGCTGCGTGGGCCGGCGCGAGGCGACCGGGCGCGGCGTCACCTACTGCATCCTCCAGGCGATGGAGGAACTCGGCCTCACCACCGAACACGCGACCGCCGTCGTCCAGGGGTTCGGCAACGTCGGCTCGGTGACGTGTCAGGAACTGTACCAGCGCGGCGTCAAGGTCATCGGCATCAGCGACCGCTACGGGGCCATCCGCAACGAGCGCGGCATCGACATCCCGGCGCTGTCCCGCCACATGCTCACGGGCAAGCAGCTCCGCGACTTCTCCGAGGCGGAGGTGATGGACGCCGACGAGATGCTGACGCTTCCCTGCACGATCCTCATACCCGCCGCGCTCGAGCGCGTCATCCACGAGGGCAACGCCGGCAAGCTGAAGTGCCACATCCTCGCCGAAGGCGCGAACGGCCCGACGACGATGGAGGCCGACAAGATCCTCGCCGAGGGCGACATCTTCGTCATCCCGGATGTCTTGTGCAATGCCGGCGGCGTGACGGTGTCGTACTTCGAGTGGGTGCAGGACATCCAGCAACTGATGTGGGAGGAGGAGGAGGTCAACGACCGCCTCAAGACCCTGATGACGCGGGCCTTCAAGCAGGTGCGCGACCGGGCGCGGACGCTGAAGCTGACCATGCGAACGGCGGCCCTGAGCCTGGGCGTCGAGAAGGTGGCCCGCGAGAAGGAGCGACGGGGGTTGTATCCGTGAGGCGGATCACGGGCGATGCTGGAGCGTGAAGCGCGGCTGTCCCCGCGAATTCACGCCGGCAGTTAGGAGGAAGTCCCGCCCCAAGACCTCCGAGCGCCACCAGCCGTCGGGCTGTTGCGTCGGTTGGTAGCCCGACGGGTCGCGCCGAAGGATCTCGAAGCGAAGCGCCCCGCGCGCATCGACGCGCCAGAACTCCGGGATGCCTGCGGCGTGGTAGCGCGTCGGAAGAGTGATGTGGTCCTTCTCCTCCGAGGAGTCGCTGAGGATTTCGAGTACCATGTCCGGCGTACCTTGGAGTCGGACGAAGCCGACCTGATGTCGATTCGGCTGCTCGACGACTCGGCCCGAGTCGAAAGTTGCATCCGCGACATACATCCCGTCCGGCGTCGTTGCCAGTGAGACCGAGTCGTTGACGAGGTCGGCCCCGTCCGTGAAGTATGTCCCTGTACCCAACTCGATTTCCAGTTGCCCCAGGACCATCGTAAATGCCATCTTGACCCGATTGTGGGTATAAAGTTGTTCTGACATGAGATCCACCCACACGGTGCCATCGAGGTAGGCGAACCGCCCCCGCTCTGGGCATTCGTCGGACATCCGCCACTCGACGAACTCTTCCAGGGTGCTGATGACCGGTAATGTCACCTCGCCATTGATAACGATCTCCGTCACGCCTGCGGGCAGTGCGGCACTCGGGACGGAAGACGGCTCGATCATCAGTGCGGGGGACATGGAGCCTCCTTGTTAATCATGGGCGATGCTGAAGTGTGAAGCGTGGGGATCCCAGAGGATCGACGCCTGCCGCCAGGAAGAAGTCTCGCCCGAACACGTCCGACCGCCACCACCCGTCGGGCCGTCGCGTCGGCTGGTAGCCCGAGGGGTCGTGACAGAAAATCTCGAAGCGAAGCTCCCCGCGTGCGTCCAATCGCCAGAACTCGGGGATGCCCGCGAGGTGGTACAGCCTCGGGATTAGGATGGTATCCTTCTTCTCCGAAGAATCGCTCAACACCTCTAGCACCATATCCGGCGTGCCTTCGAGTTCGATGACGCCGACGCCCCTCGCGTCGGGCAACTCCCGCACGAGACCGGAACGAAAAGCCTCATACGAAATCATCATTCCGTCCGGCTCCGTCGAAAGGTTCGCTCCTGGGTGGCTGAACATCATGCCATTGACGAAGAATCGGCCAACATCCGTCTCGCGAACGATTTGACCCAATTCTACTTGGATCGCCAACTTGGCCTGATTGTGAGTGTAAGCTTGCTCCTCCGTCAGATCGATCCAGATCGCCCCATCGAGATACGAGATGTTCAGCTTTTCCGGTCGCGTGCCGGACCGCGACCAGACACGGAAACTCTCCAGATCCTTGATGCCGGCAGGCAAACGGACCCGTTCGTTGATGACCAGCGCGGCAGGAGTGGACATCCTCTCACCTCATCGCGTCAACATCGGCAAACGGTGCTTCCGGCCCTCGACGGTCTTCTCGCGCGTCAGCGTGCCTTGCGCGGCCTCCTCGGCCTCCCACTTGTCGATCTCCTCGATCAGCGCGTCCACCATGTCGGCCTCGAGGACGTGGCGGATGATCTCGCCGCGCTTGAAGATGACGCCCTTGCCCTTGCCCGCCGCGATGCCCAGGTCGGCTTCCTTGGCCTCGCCGGGGCCGTTGACGATGCAGCCCAACACGCTCACCTTGATCGGCACCGTTCGCCCGCCCATGCGCTCGGTCAACTCGTTCATGATCTTCGTCAGGTCGATTTCGAGCCGGCCGCACGTCGGGCAGGCGATCAGCTCCGGCTTGAGGACCCGTCGCCCGGTCGCCTGGAGGATGTCGAACCCCGCCGCGATCTCGACGGCCTTGTCCGCCAGGAGGCTGACGCGGATCGTGTCGCCGATGCCGTCAATCAGCAGCGGCGAGATGCCGGCGGCGGACTTCACGATGGCGTAGGGCGGCTGGCCGGCCTCGGTGATGCCCAGGTGCGTCGGGTAGTTCGCCTGCTTGGCGTAGAGCCGATACGCCTCAACGGCGGTCAGCACGTCGGACGACTTGAGGCTGACGATGATGTCGCGATAACCCTCGGCCTCGGCGATCTCGATGTAGCGCAGAGCGCTATCGACCATCGCGGGCGGGCAGGGGAAGCCGTACTTCATCGCGAACTCGCGCTCGAGGCTGCCGGCGTTGACGCCGATGCGCATCGGGATGCCCTTGTCCTTGCACTTGCGGACGATCTGACGGAAGCGGTCC
>JANXSH010000514.1 GCA_025356615.1 Planctomycetia bacterium
CGCGCTGCGCACCGCCCCGGAGGTCACGCACCACGTCCTCGAGTTGCTGCACCGGTGAGTCGGTGACAAGGTGACACGGTGACACGGTGACACGGTGACAAGGTGACAAGGCAGAAGACATGGGGTTCATTCGCTCCCTTGTCACCGTGTCACCGTGTCACCGTGTCACCTTGTCACCGACTCACCGGTGCAGCAACTCGAGGACGTGGTGCGTGACCTCCGGGGCGGTGCGCAGCGCGAGATGATTTCGCCTCAGCCGGATCGGCTCGGGCACGCCGGACAAGAGGGCACTCTGCGAGCGGACGACGCCGTCGCCACGCAATATTTCGGCGGGGAGTACGAGGCGGCCGAATAGGCGTGCGCCTTGTTCTCGAAGGATCCCCTCGGGCAACGCGGGAACCCATCGCTTGTTAGCAAGGCGAACGGCAGAGGTGAAGCCGATCTGGAGGGCGGTCGCCTCGGTCCTGTTGAGGAATTCGCCGTAGACGATGCGGTACCGGGCCGCGAGACGTGCGTCTCGACCGAGGTAACGCAGGAACAGGCTATCGGGGTGCAGGTCTTGCTTCATCTCGCCGCGCCCTTGGGCGACGGTCTCGGCGATGGCGACCGGGAAACCCTTTCCGAGCAGGCCGGCGAACTCCAAGAGATCGACGAGGAAGGCGAGTTGGGTCAGGTCCGACCCCGCGTGCGGCGTCGCGATCAGGATCGCGCGATCGAAGGGGCCGTCGAGGCGCTCGGCATACGCGCGAAAGACCAGCCCTCCGGCGCTGTAACAGACGAAGGTCAAGGGAGTCTGGATCGGGACGAGGTCGCGCACCTGGTTGGCGAGGAACTTGCCACTCCGCGCGATACTTCCCGTCGCCGGGTAGCGAAACACCACGAGCGGGCGGGAGAGCAACTCCCGCCTCTGGCCGAAGGCGTCGAGGAATTCATTCCACGCCCCAAGTCCCCCGTGCAACCCGTGGATGAAAACGATGGGCCTCTCCCCGGCCTTCAGGTCTCCGGGAACGAGACGCCGTAGGCCGTCTTGCTTTCGGTCGTAGAGGAACATCCCGAAATCCGCTTCCGGGATGACCCGGCCGTCGCGCTCCATCAGCAGCCTCTCTAGGCGGAGTAGGGGGTCGGCGGCGCGGGAGCAATAATACGCAAGGTTTAGACGAGGGGTATCGACCGGCAGCCGAAAGTCGGGATCGTCCAGCGCCCTCGGATGACGCCGTGAGGCAAAATATCTCAGCCCGTCGAGGGCCATGTCGGGGTCGATCCCGGCATTCCGACAGAGGTGCAGGGCGAAGAGGTCCGCCGCATACTCCTGGTCGCGCGAGTAGAGGAAGAAGACGAGTTTGCCGACGCGCCCGATTTGGGTCTGGAGCAGGGCGGCCCAACGCGACGCTTCCGCCTTGGTGGCAAGACCCTTACGCGCCTGCTCCTCCAACAGTTGGCGTTGCCAGCCGTCGCGACAATGGCCCAACGACACATGAGCGATTTCGCGAGCGAGGAGAAAGGCCAGCGCGGACTTGCCCCGGACAGGGTCCGCGCGCAACGCCCGGACCAACGGTGCCGACAGGTGGACGTAGCCGGCCCCAGGTGTCGAAGCGTCGAATTGGGATGACGCGAACACGGTCAGGGTCCAACGAAAGGAAGACGGCCTCTGGTGCGCTGGCAACGTGCGTACCAGCACCTCGAACGAGCGCTGGAGATCGCCATCCACTTGCAAGGTCTTATCAGTAAGAAGGCGTGTCTCGTGCGCGGCTTTGCTCTGGCGTCGTTCTTCCTCGGCCGGCAACTCCAGCCGGGCGAGTAGCCACGCGGGAAGGTGCCCTGCGAGATTCACTTTCTCTTGTGGAATGCTTTCGAGTTCTTGCCGATCGGCTACCCGATCGAGTCGATCCCGAGCCATCGCCGAGAGGGGCCAATGTTGGGCAGGCGGAGCCACGCCGAAGGCGGGTAGGGCCGATGCTCCCAAGAGCAAAGCTAGCGCAAAGGCGGTCGAGAGTTTCATCGGAACGAATTCCTCGAGGAGTGGGTCTCTCTTTTCAATTATCCTGGTATCAAAAGAAGAGAACAAGCCGCGAAGAAAAATAATGTATTGAAAGAGGAATCCGTGAGTCTATATTATTCTCCTCTCCCACAGATCAGGACGCGACCAATGCCTGAGACAGGCTCCGCATCCCTAATCTTCGCGACCAACGAGACAAAGACACCCGGCAAACGCGAAACTGTTCGTAGGGCCGATTCGCTCGGCCGACAGACGAAAGGTCCGCGATCCTCGCCCGACCGGGTGACACACATCTCCACCGCGTTAGCAAAGTGTCTTGCCAAAAGACACGAGCAATTGCCTCGAAACGTAGCGCGTTTGGTTGAGGAAAATAGATGATCTGGGTCGAAAATCGTGTATCGACACGGAAAGGAAAGATGAGATGAGTAAGTCCAAGAAGTCCACCCCCTCGGCGGCGTCCCGAGGAAATCAGGACGCCGAACCCATTGCCCTGAAGGAATCCGAAGCAGCCATGAGTGACAACGACAAGCCGTTCCGGAGCAAGGTCCACGCGGTCGAACTCGCGCTGGAAAAGCTTGGTTGGGACGCGATGCCCGCCAAGATCCGCGGGTACTTACGCGACCACTTCAAGCTCGACCTGACGACCGCGCACATCGGCGTCAACAAGACGAACATCCTGCGCCGGAGGGGCATTATCGCAGGCCCGGACGGAACGACCTCCTCCACCCCCGCCGTGTTGGGCCGTCCGCCCAAGACGTATCGCCGTTCCACCGAGCGTGGAAACTTCATTGCGGTCGAAAGCTTCGACACGGTGCGCGGCCTCCTCAAAGAGTTCAACGGCGATACGATCCTCAAGATCGGTGAAGTCATCGACAAAGTCGGCGTCTCCCAACTCCGCGAAATCGTGCGACTCCTCTCCTAAGAGACGCACAAGAGATCCAGACTCAGTAGCCCACCTCCTCGGGGAGATCGGCGGCACAACAGCCGACGCACAATGAAAATTGACAGCGTCCGCATCGCCACATGCTGCCCATCGGATTCAGGGACCAACCGCACACCGGACAACCCGGCTGTGCCGGTTGGGTTGCCTGCGCATTTTCGCCTCGCCCGATCGAACTCGGTTTCGCAAAGGGATTCGATACTACGCATGAGTCCATCGTATACTCCTGTGGACATCAGTATACTGTTCAAAGGTGTACTATAGCACGGCTTTCTCTTGTTGACAAGCTCGGTCGACGATCGCGACAGACTCGGTTGATCTGTCGTTCATACACAAGTCAAATCGATACGGGACGCAGAGCGTCCGCAGGGCATTCCCACGCGGAGCGTGGGAACGAGAAAAAACCATCCCTTCTCGTTCCCACGCTCTGCGTCGATCTCGTTCCCACGCTCCGCGTGGGAATGCTCTTTGGACGCTCTGCGTCCCGTATCGATTTGACTTGTGTATAAACGACAGTCGGTTGACTTACCCTAAACTTCGCCTGGAAACACTCATGCTCCCTCTCCTCGATCGTCGCGGGATGCTCGGTCTTGCGGGTGCCAGCTTCGCGGCCAGTCTCGCGCTGGGGGCGGCTCCCCCTGTGATTCGGCTCGCGCGGTTTTCCGCCGAGGTCACGGTCCCGATCGGCCACGCCCTCATGGGCGGCGGGATCGCACCTGCCAAGAACGTCGTCGATCCCTTATTCGCCCAGGGCATCGTGCTGCTCGGCGGGGCGCTTCCCATTGTCCTCGTCACCGTGGACTGGTGCGAGATCCGCAATGACGCTTATTTCCGGTGGCGTGAAGTCCTCGCGAAGGCGGCGGGCACGACGACCGATCGTGTCCTCGTTACGAGCATCCACCAGCACGACGCGCCGGTGACGGACCTGGCGGCGGAGAAACTACTCCGCGCCGCCGGCCCCGGCGCGAGTGTCTGCGACCTCGAGTTCCATGAGAAGGCGGTCCAGAGGGTCGGCCGAGCGCTGTCCGCATCCCTACGCAACGCGCGTCGGATCACTCACGTCGGCACCGGCGAGGCCGAGGTCCGCGAGGTCGGCTCGAATCGCCGCTACTTCGAGCGGAATGGCAAGGTCAACCACGGACGCACCAGCGCGACCCGTGACGCCTACGCCCGGAGCCAGCCCGTAGGGACGATCGATTCGCGTCTAAAGACGCTCAGTTTCTGGGACGGGGACAAGCCCCTCGCTGCCCTGAATGTCTACGCGATCCACCCGATGAGCTACTACGGCAAAGGCGGTGTGTCATCCGATTTCGTCGGCATGGCCCGACGCCGACGGCAAACGGACCTCCCCTCCGTCGCCGTGATGTACGGCAGCGGCGCGAGCGGCAACGTCGTCGCGGGCAAATACAACGACGGCGACCCGGCAAATCGCGCCCGCCTCTCGGAGCGCATGTACAAGGCCATGTGCGAAGCCTGGACCAACACCCGCCGCCGGCCGATCAGCCAGATCAACTTTTGCTCGATCCCTTATCGCCTGGAGCCGCGCACCGAACCTGAGTTCTCGACCAAGGCGCTCGAGGCGGCCGTCAAGGACGCGAAACGCCCCTTCGACCGATGCCTCGCCGCGATGGGCCTGAGTTGGCTCGAGCGCGTCGAGGCGGGGAAACTGCTCGACTTGCCCGTCCTCGATTTCGGCATCGCTCAGTTGGTGATCTTGCCCGGTGAGGCTTACGTCGAGTACCAACTCGCGGCCCAGAAGATGCGGCCCGATTCGTTCGTCGTCTGCCTCGGCTACGGCGAGTGCGCCACCGGCTACGTCCCGACCGAGCAGGCCGTCCGCGAGAAAGACGGCAACCTTCGGGACTGGTGTTGGGTCGCGCCGGGGGCCGAGAAGGTCTTGCTGGCGACGATTCGCAAGGGACTCGTGAGGTGATCGCGTCCCGGCCCACTTGACTTCCGAACCTGTCGGGGCGATAATTAGACGTGTGGCTAACAAACTAACAATCGACACCACGCCGGGGAGATATTCGTGAACGATGCGTTCAAAGCCCTGGCCGATAAGACGCGGCGAGATATCTTGCGGCTGCTGAGGAGGGGAGAGATGACGGCAGGCGAGCTGGCCAGTCACTTCGACATGACCAAGCCTTCGATGTCGCACCACTTCTCCGTCCTCAAGCAAGCCGGTCTGATCGACTCGCGCCGCGAAGGGCAGCAGATCATCTACACCCTCAACACGACCGCGACGGAGGATCTGTTGGCCATCATCATGGACCTGTTCTCGCGCGGCGACGAGAGGTCGGACAAGGGAGAAGCGACATGAATCGCTGGTTGCTGGGGTCGATCGTGCTGACGGTATTGGCCGGGGGGGCTTCCGCGTTGGTCTATGCCAACCGCGAGACCTGGCTCCCCGAGAAGATCCCGACCCATTGGGGCCTCGAGGGCGAGGCCGACGCCTGGACCTCGCGCGACGGGGTCTGGATCCATCTTGCCCTGATACCGGGTGTGATGGTGGGGATGCTGCTCTTGACTCTGGCGCTGCCGTGGCTGTCGCCGAGGAAGTTCTCCATCGAGTCGTTCCGCTCGACGTATGACTACATCATGGCGCTGGTCATCTTCCTGTTTGCTTACATCCAGGGCGTATTCCTGGCGGCGCAGCTCCAGACGGGGATCGACCTGCTCACCTGGCTCATCGGCGGGATGCTATTGATCCTCGCCGCGATGGGAAACGTGTTGGGCAAGGTGAAGCGAAATATGTACGTCGGCGTCAAGACGCCCTGGACCCTGGCGAGCGACACCGTCTGGAACCGCACGCACCGCCTCGCCGCCTGGCTCATGGTCGGCAGCGGCGTCGGCGGCTTCCTCCTCATCATGGCTGGCGTGACGCCGTGGATACCCCTCGGGCTGTTCTTCGTCTGCGCCATCTATCCAGTGTTCTACTCGCTGTGGCTGTACAAGCGCCTCGAGCGGGAGGGGCGACTGGAAAAGGCGGATGCGCCCACTCCGTAAAGCGATCGGCAGGAAATCGTCTCCCCTCCCCCGAGTCATTGGTATCTACAACAAAGGCAAGGTGAAGCTGGTGTAAGACCGACCCCACCCCCCAGCCCCCTCCCCTAAACAACGTATTGCAAGGATGACGTAAGCGATTGTCGTGCAACCCTTTATCACCGAAATATGGCTGCC
>JANXSH010000546.1 GCA_025356615.1 Planctomycetia bacterium
CTCGACGCGGGGCAGGGTGACACAAAAGACAAGGACCGGAACGCCCATAAACTACGACTGTAGTGAAAGCAAGCAATGGGACACCGATCATGGCAGAGATTACCTTCTCCGAAGCAGATGTTCGAGCCATCGAACACGAACGCTATCACCATCCCGATCCGCGTGTGCTACGGCACATGGAGATCCTCTGGCTGAAGTACCACACCTTCACCCACGAAGACATCGCCACCTATGCCGGCTGCTCGCTTAGCACGGTCCAACGCACCTTGTCGGATTTCCTCGGGGGCGGCTTGGAGCAGATTTGCCGGGTCATCCCCAGAGAATCGTCCAGCGAACTCGACGCTCACCAAACCTCCCTCGAAGAACTATTTCACAAGGAGCCTCCACGCACGGTCGAGCAGGCACGGCAGGTCATCGAAGAGCGAACAGGCGTTCGTCGTGGGCCGACCCAGATTCGTCATTTCCTGCACCGCCTGGGATTGAAGCCGCGCAAGGTGCCCGCCATTCCGATTCCGCCCAAGTCCACGCTGGAGGAACACGTCAAGACCCAGGCGGAGTTCCTCGATACCGAGCTGATGCCTCGGTTGGAGGAGGCACAGCAGGGCAAGCGGCAAGTGTTCTTCGTAGACGCGGCGCGCTTCGTGCATTCCGCCTTCCTGGGAATAATTTGGTGTGTGGTTCGGATGTGCATCCGTGCCGCCTCCGGTCGGAAACGCTTCGACGTTCTCGCCGCCCTGGATGCGGTGACCCACGAGCCGATACTGGAGACGAACCACAGCTACATCGATGCCAACTCGGTATGCAATCTGCCACGAGCCGTGGCCGAGGCGGCGACCCCAGGGATACCGATTACTTTCGTGCTGGACAACGCGCGGTATCAGAAGTGCGCGCGGGTGGAAAATCCGGCCAAGCAGTTGGGGATCGAACTGCTGTACCTGCCATCGTACTCGCCGAACCTGAATAAAATCGAGCGAGTCTGGAAGTTCGTAAAAGCCGAGTGCTTGCGGACGAAATACTACGACAATTATGAGAAGTTCAACAAGGCCATCGAGCAGTGCCTCGACGAACTGCCTACCAAGCATAAGGCCGCTATGGACTCCCTCCTCACTCACAAGTTCCAGACTTTTGAGAATGTGTCACTCATCGCCGCGTGAAGTATACCTTACCCTATCATCTTCTCCAGGACGCCAACCCTCACTCCACGATATCCCCATGCCTGCACCCCTCGGGCCGATTCCTCTCTGCCTCCGGATGTGGCGCTGTCGGTCTTCGATCTCGGCATCGTTTGGAGGGGCGACCTTACGGGGTGGGCCAGTTTTCCTGATTCAGATTTGGCACCGCCGCGAAGTCGTTGTCGGAAGTGAGCAGTATGAGGTCGTACCGAAGGGCGACTACTGCGATGAAGGCATCCACGGTTTCTAACTGCCAGCCCTGGCGTCGGAGCGAGCGCTGAAGCGCCGCGGCGCTCTCCGCATCGGCTTCGTCGGGGATAAAACAGGCGAAGCTGGGCCGAAGTTTCGCCCCTTCGGCATGATTCCGCGTCGCGCGTGGGAGCGAGCCGATTCCGTAAAGCGCCTCGGCCACGACCGGGACCGTGATCGCGAAGGTATCACCCTCGTGGAGGCGCAGCAGAACACGCTGACGCAATGGATGACCCAGTGTGACCAGCGTGGCCGCGTGGTTGGCGTCTAAGAGCTAGTTCGCCATCCGTGCTACCCCCCACGGCCCTCCGCGAGGTCATTGGCTCGCGTGACCGCCTTCCTCTCGGCTTCGATGGCCGACCACTGACGATTCCAGTTCTCCAGGTCGAAGCAGGGATCGCCAGGGGAGGCGCGGAGTACGTCGGCCAGATTCGCCGTGGCGGGTCGGATTCGGGAAGGATTCGGCGGTGTGGCTCGAATCCTCGCAACGACCTGGAGTGGGGTGTCGGACTCGGATTCGGATTCTATGGCCTCCGTCAAAAGGCTGATCGCGAATCGTTCCACACTAAGTTGTTGCTGCTTCGCCCTGTTCTCCAGTCCGGCAACCAAATCGTCCTCGAGTGTAATCGTGATGGCCATATTCCTACCTCGATTGGAAAGCCGAAAAGAACACTCCCTAATCCCTTCGTCATTCTACCAGACGCCCCAAGGATCTACACTACCTCCCTGGCGGATTTTGTTCGATTCGGACGAACTCGGGGACATGGATGCCTGGCGGTATCGCATTCCTGAAGATTGGTGCTGTAGAATAACCAACTCTATAGACATCGATCTTCGCCTTGTTGACAACCCCCATGCCTACACCCCTCACCTACCTATCGGGCCGATTCCTCCCCGCCTCCGAGGCGGCGCTGTCGGGCTTCGACCTCGGCCTCGTTTCGGGGGCGACGATCACCGACTTCTGCCGGACGTATCGCCACCGGCTGTTCCGCCACCCGGCCCACGTCGAACGCTTCCGCCGCGACTGCGACGCCTGTTTCGTGCCGCTGCCGACGAGTGACGAGACGCTGTTCGCCGTCGCCGCCCGGCTCGTCGCGCACGACGCGCCGCTGCTGCCGCCCGGCGACGAGTTGGCGCTCGTCACGTTCGCCACGCCGGGGCCGATCGGCGGGCCGCCGACGCTCGTGATGCACACGAAGCCGCTGCCCGCGTCCCGTTATCGCAAGATCCTCGACGAAGGCGCATCCCTCGCTGTCGTCGGCCATCACGCAGCAGACCCCGGCGACCTGGCCCCGCCTCGCCACAAGCATCGGAGCCGACTCCACTGGTGGCGCGCGGAGCAAATGTTGCCTCGCCCCGGCGAGGTCGCCCTCTTGCTCGACGGCCCCGGAGGCTGCGTGACCGAGACGGCCATCGGCAACCTGCTCGTCGTGCGGGACGCGGTCGTCTCGACGCCGCCGGTCGGCTACGCGCTGGACGGCATCAGTCTCGTCGTGGCCCGAGAGCTGTGCGCCTCGCTGGGCGTGTCCTTCGTCGAAGAACGTCTCACACGGGCCGACTGCCTCCTCGCCGACGAGATGATGCTGGTCGGCTCCGGTTTCGGCCTGGCTGGCGTGTGTTCGTTCGACACCGTCGGCATCCCCCATCCGGGGCCGCTGACGCGCCGCCTGCGGCAGGCGTGGGAGGACTTGACGAGTGTAGAATGCAGCGTGCAGAGTACGGAGTGAGACACGGCGAGGGGAACGAGTCGTCGCCCCGTCTCGGTAGTTCGCTCTGCACTCTACACTCGAGCGCGTCTAGCCCGCGCGCTTCGCCATCTGCCAGAGCATATAGGCGACGCGCTGGCGGAGCAGTTCTTGCTGGCGGGCGTGGACCACTCGGTAGGAGTGCCACAGCGTGTAGATCGTCGATATTGCGAGCGTAGCCATACTGGTCATCATGGGGTTCATGGTTGCCGTCCCTCCTCGGAGTCCTTTGCCGGTAGCACGCGAAGCACAATCTTCGCATGAACGCGCGGCGTCTCATTCGGGTCATCGACCCGGTTGGCGGAATCCCCAACTTGCTAGACAGGATGAGGCAAGATGAGAAAGGTTCTCCTCGCTCGAACCCTACTACCTGCCCTACGCGGAGTCAAACGAACCAGGGAATCCTTCTCGAAGTGTCCGTACCCAATTATGACAGCGACAGAAACGTGAGGCATTGTGCCGAGGCGCGAACCGGGTTTTCATGGCTCGCGGAACCTCGCGTGGCCACGCAACACGTCGCCCGGCGTACTCTCCTTCATGGCGCGGACGGAGCCGTCCACCCAGAGCGCCTGGACGTGTTCGGGGTTGATGCCCCCGAACGGCGCGCCCGGCCCGATGAGGCGACTTGCCCCGGAGGCGATCCCCCGCGCCGTCGGGAAGCCGCCCGCGATCCACGGTCCATTTTTGTGGGTCGTCTCGAGGACGAGCAGTGTGTAGGAGAGGCCGCGCGTGATCTCCTTGGGTCTCACGCCGCGATCGTGGCCGAACATGCCGGCGCGCGGGTCGTCGCGGCTCAGGCTCACGGCATCGTCTCCGACGCCGCCGATGCCGACGAAGTGCGTCACCGCGCTGCCGAGGGGGTCGTAGGCCGGGTGCGCGGGAGCCTGATAGAGGCGGATCGGCCTGCCCGCCGCCTTCGCGTTCGCGGGGTCGTCCCACGCCTTGTCTCGGACGAGCAGCTCGCTGACGCCCTCGTAGCGCGACCGGCCTTGCTTGTCTCGGGCCAACATCGGCAGGATGTCGGCCATCCAACTCAAACGGCGATCCCCTGCGAGCGCCTTCGGATCGCGCGTCGCCGGGGGAAAGGGGCGGTCTCCCTCGGTTTGCTGGATGAGGGCGATGCCGATCAGCCGCATGTGGTTGACGCCCTCGAGGCGCTGGTTCGCGACCTGCATTCGGATGACGATGATCGCCAGGACGCCGACGACCGTCGCGGCGGTCCCCAGCGCGCCCAGCGCCATGCCCACGACGGCCAGTCGCGCGCCGCGCAGCGCCCCGTCGCTGGCGTTGATATGCCGTAGACTCCGAAAGCCGACGATCATCGCGACGATCCCGGCGACCGCGAGTAGCGGGACGCTCGCCAACCCGAGCAACAGGGCGACCAGCGCGGGCGGGTAGAGACGTGGAGAGGGCGCGTTCACGCTGGCTCCTGCTGCGAGAGGCAATGGAGCGTCCCGAGTCCCCAGATCAGGTCGCCGGAATGGATGCCGACGACCTCGCGTCCGGGGAACAGGCCCGCCAAGATGCCGAGCGCCTGCCGGTCGCGGGCGTCGTTGAACGTCGGCACGAGGACGACCTCGTTCGCTATATAGAAGTTCGCATAGCTCGCCGGGAGTCGCTGATCGTCGAACACGATCGGCGACGGCATCGGCAGCGTGACGATGTCCAATGGCCTACCGTCGAGGTCCGTCATCCCGCGCAGGCGCTCGAGGTTGTCGGCGAGTATCGCATAGTTCTCGTCGCCGGGGTCGTCTTCGACGGCCGCGACGACGGTTCGCGGCCCGACGAACCGCGCGATGTCGTCGACGTGTCCGTGCGTGTCGTCGCCGACGATCCCCCGGTCGAGCCACAGCACCTTTTCGACGCCGAGGTACTCGCGGAACACGGCCTCGAGGTCGGCCCGCGATAGGTCGGGGTTGCGCGCCTGGATCGGGCTGAGGAGGCATTCTTCCGTGGTGAGCATCAGCCCCGCGCCGTTGACCTCGATGCTGCCGCCCTCGAGGACGAC
>JANXSH010000593.1 GCA_025356615.1 Planctomycetia bacterium
GAGATTCAAAAGACCCGCACCACGAGGACTTGTTGGCCATGCCACTGGGGTATCTCAGCCTCGTCCTACACGCCCATTTGCCATTCGTCCGCCATCCCGAATACGAGGATTTTCTTGAAGAAGATTGGCTCTACGAAGCCATCACGGAAACGTACATTCCGTTTCTCGAAGTCTTCGACGGCCTCGAACGCGACGGCGTCGATTGGCGCGTCACGATGTCCGTGTCGCCGACGCTCGCGGCCATGCTCAGCGACCCGCTGCTGCAATACCGCTACGTCCGCCACCTCGACAACCTCCTCGGCCTGACGACGAAGGAGATCGAGCGCACGCGCTGGGAGCCGGAGTTCCACGCCCTGGCGAAGATGTACCACGAGCGCTTCCTGCACTGCCGTGAGGTCTTCGCGAACAAGTACCGCCACAATATCCTCAACGGATTCCGGCACCACTTCGACGCGGGCAAGCTCGAACTGATGACCTGCGCGGCGACGCACGGCTTCATGCCGCTCATGGTCGTCAACGACAACGCGCAGCGCGCCCAGATCGAGATCGGCTGCCGTGAATTCGAGCGTCACTTCGGTCGGCGTCCCAAGGGCATCTGGCTGCCGGAGTGCGGCTACACGCCGGGCATCGACGAGATGATGCGCGACGCGGGGCTGACGTATTTCTTCACCGACACCCACGGCGTCCTCCACGCCGAGCCTCGGCCTCGCTACGGCGTCTTTGCCCCGATCCTCTGTCCGGGCACCGGAGTGGCTGCCCTGGCGCGGGACACCGAATCGAGCAAGCAGGTTTGGAGTTCCGTCGAGGGCTATCCGGGCGATTTCGACTACCGCGAGTTCTACCGCGACATCGGCTTCGACCTGGAATACGACTACGTCAAGCCGCACCTGCACGACACCGGCACGCGCAGCCTGCTCGGCATCAAGTATTATCGCATCACCGGGCGGACCGAGGACAAGCTGCCTTACAACCGAGAAGTCGCCCTCGCGAGGGCCGAGGAGCACGCGGGCAACTTCTTGTTCAACCGCGAGAAACAGGTCGAGTGGCTGGCCGGCTCGATGGGCGATCGGCCCGCGCTGGTCGTCGCGCCGTATGACGCCGAGTTGTTCGGCCACTGGTGGTTCGAGGGGCCGGACTGGATCAACTTCCTGCTCCGCAAGACGCACGCCGGCCAGCAGACGGTCACAACGATCACCGTGCCGGAGTACCTGGAGCGACACCCGCGCCTCCAGATCTCGCAGCCGATCATGTCGAGCTGGGGCTACAAGGGCTTCAGCGAGGTGTGGCTGGACGACGCGAACCAGCACATCTACCCGCACCTGCACGAAGGTGCCGACCGCATGGTCGAGCTGGCCCGGAACAACATGGGGGCCGACGGCGTCCGCCGCCGTGCGCTCAACCAGGCCGCGCGGGAGCTACTCCTGGCTCAGGCGAGCGACTGGGCGTTCATCATGAAGTCCGGCACGATGGTCCAGTACGCGGAAGAGCGGACGCGCGTCCACGTCAACAACTTCAACCACCTCTACGACTCGCTCAACCGCGACGAGATCGACGAGACCTGGCTCGGCGAGGTCGAGCGAAGGCACAATCTGTTCCCGGATGTCGATTATCGGCTGTATGCGTAGTTCGGCTTTATCAACGTAACTCTTAGGTGTTACGCAGTTGATGCAGCTGCGCCGCTGAACCGGGCGGAAACTGGCCGGATAGTCGGCGCAACCGTCATAGGGTGATCGGCGAGTAGTGTACAAAACCCACCAACTGCGTAACACCTAACTCTGTAACAAAACCCCGTGACGTTCCAGAACGTTTGGTTTCAGCCTCGGCCAGCCCCGATACCGGAATCGCCGATGACGTTCCAGCACCGCATCACCCTTGAGCGGGAACGTTAGGACGACGGACAGAGTCCGCCATAAGGCTGGATAGTGATATTCGTGGAAGAATCCGCCGAAAAGATGCAAACCGATCCGTCGCAAAGTATTCCCGCGCATGGATAACGAACCTTGACAAGTCTATAACAGCGCGTTAGACACTCTCTGATTGGTGAGGAAACGATGCGCAACAAGCGGTCCCTGACAACTCCGAGCCATCGTGACAGGCCGATCCAGCGTATCCGCGCTGGCGAGTTCTCGTCGTCTAACCTTGCCGAGAAACTGGAGGTGTCGGAGCAGGCTATCTACCGCGACATCGACTTCCTCGCGAGCCGCGGCTAATCCATCTGCTCCGAACAGTACACCGATGGTCGGGCTACCTCCTTATTGACGAGCCCGCAACGGTTTCGAACAGGAAGGGCTCATCAGGCAAATGACAACCGCAGCTTCAAAAAACTGGACGGAAGACTTCGGCCTCGACACTCGTCTGCCGCCAAGCCTCTTCACCAGCAAAGACGATTTGACTCCAGCGACGCCCCAGGCCCATTTACTTCGGCGGGCCTTCGAGTTACTGGAATTGGATGGCGTGCTGTGTGCCGACCATTCGCCGCTTATCTACTTCAAGAAGTTGAATTGGATCAGCGCTGAAGCTGTCTACCAACTCCACACCCAATTCTGGAACCACGGCGGAGCGCCGGTTCTTGTTCTCATCACAGACACGCAAGTTCATGTTTATTCGGGGATGAGCCGCCCAGGGCAAAGTGCGCCGTCAAGTTCTGACCAACTGCCTAGCCATATCGAGACATTGAGCCGGGTCGCCGAAGCACTTCGTACTTTTCTCACTGCCGTGGAGTCGGGAGAGTACTTCCGGCGACACCAGAACTCATTCAACCCTGCACAACGGGTTGATCGTGACCTCTTGGACAATCTTCAGGCAGCCCGTCAGAGGTTGGAAACGATCTCGCAAGGAAAAATCCCTGTTCGGGTGCTTGATGCGCTTCTCTGTCGGCTCGTCTTCACCTGCTATCTGTTCGACCGCAAGGTGATTGGCGAGAGATATTTGGACGCACTTGGCATCCGCAACTCGGCCCATCTCCGCGACGTTCTAGCCATCCAACCTCGCTCGAAAGCGAAGTCATCACTCTATGAGTTGTTCGAGAAGCTTAGAATCGACTTCAACGGCGACCTATTCAGTGACGTCCTCAACGCTGAAGCTGACTGGGTACTCGACGACCACATCAAGACCTTGAGTGACTTCTTCCACGGGACATCAGTAAGGACTGGTCAAGGCGCTTTTTGGCCTTACAATTTCGAGTTTATCCCTATCGAGACGATCAGCGCCATCTATGAGCGATTTCTGAAGGAAGACGACGAAAAAGTGGGGGCGTTCTACACTCCTCGCTTCCTTGCCGAAGTCGTCCTCGACATTGCGCTGGCAGACACACCAACACTGCTTGGGAAACGATCCCTCGACCCGGCTTGCGGTTCAGGAATTTTCCTGGTCGGACTGTTCAACCGAATCGCTGAGGAGTGGAAGCAGGCGAATCCCCGAGCACACAACGATACGAAGGCAAAGGAACTGATGCGACTTCTTCAGGAGCATCTGTTCGGAATCGATGTCAAAGAGACTGCCTGTCGAATCACAGCGTTCAGCCTCTATTTGGCCTACCTCGATCAACTTACGCCACGAGGCATCCAAGAGCTTCAGGAGAAAAAAGGGGCACTACCACGATTGATCGGTGATGGGGGCAACATCCAGTGTGCCGACTTCTTTACTCAGGATGTTGCGTTTCCTTCCGCTATGGACATCGTCATCGGCAATCCGCCTTGGGGAAGTATTGCCACTACTGCGACTCCGGCTGGCAAGTGGTGCGCGGCCCATACTCGACTGCTCCCCGATAAGCAGATTGCAGCCGCATTTGTCTGGAAGGCTGTCGAACACCTCACCGAAAGCGGCAAAGTGTGCTTTGTGTTGCCTCACGGCCTCGTCTTCAATCACAGCAGAACTGCGGTGTCTTTTCAGCAGGCATGGGTCAAGTCGCACGCTATAGATTGCGTGCTAAACCTTGCAGACTTGCGATTCTTCCTGTTCGAGAAAGCGATCCATCCGGCCATCGTTGTTCGTTATGAGAAGCCCCCGCCGAAAGACGGGAATCACCGGATCAGTTACTGGGCACCCAAAGCCGACTGGACGGTCACTAAGACCGAAGTCATCACCATTGCTCCACAAGATAGGACGACGTTCACGGTTGGCGAGCTACTCCGAGACTTGGATGGGTCGGATGCTCCCCAAATCTGGAAGCGACGATTCTGGGCAACCCCCCGCGATTGGAGATTGCTCGATCGCCTCACACTTTATCCGCGATTGAGGGATATCGTGCGTCAAACTCGAGAGCGATTGTCAAACAAGCCGTGGTTCATGTCTGAAGGTTTCCAACCACTTGGAGGGAAGGACGATCCCGACAAAGCAAAAACTATCACCTTGCCGTCCCGACGATTCATCGAAGCATCGAGTCCAGCCATCGATCTCTTCTTGCTCGACAGGGACTGTAGCCATCTCGACTCCCTAGAGATAGACCTTCGGAACAAGTCAAATACGAACACACATGTTTTCCGAAGGCCTCATGTAATCGTTGCTAAAGGATTTTCGAGTATTGCTTACGTTGATTTCGATGTCTCCTTCCGACATGCACTTAGAGGTATTCGTGGTCCTGACAAGGATCGCGATCTGTTGGTGTTTTTGGCCGCATACTTGCGGAGTTCGCTTGCACGATACTTCTTGTTTCACACATCCTCGAATTGGGGAATCTACCGGCCAGAGGTCCATGTCGAGGAATTGCTACGGATTCCCTTCCCGCTTCCCGATCAGCAGCCCAGTCCAACGCGGTGCTGGAAAATCGTTCGTGAAGTTGCCGACATCGTAACCAAAGCCGCGAAAGATGCAGATACTGACTTCGCTGATCGCCCAGGCATCATACGCAATGCCAGTGCCAAGATAGAACCATTAGTGGAAGAGTATTTCGACATCCTACCCCTGGAGAAGTTACTGATCGAGGATACCCTCGAAGTCACAATCGAGAGCATACAACCGACCCAGACGCGGTTGCCCGTCGAAACGGTTAAGCCCATCACATCCACTCAACTACAAAACTATTGCAGTCTCGTTTGCAAAATGCTCAACGGTTTGGCGAAGCGTGGCAAATACTCTGTTCGCGGCACCACAGTTCGGTCTGACGCTTTGGGTGTCGCGCTAGCAGTATTCGAAAAAGTGGAGCGGCGCGATGCCGATGTCCCAATGACAGGCGGCGGGATCGATATACTCACGGCGCTTGACGACATTCGGAAGGCATCTGCGCAGAAACGCACCACCCTTGACCTCGTGCGTGGCGTGCTGGGCTTCTCCGGCAATCGCCTCTACGTCGTCAAGCCGATTGGTCAGCGACAATGGACTCAGACCGCCGCGATGAATGACGCCGACGAGATCGCTGGGACGATCCTCATGCGTACTCCTAAGGAGGACGCATGAACCCCATCGGATCGCCTGCCGACTGGGTCGATCTGATCGACAGTCAGGTGCCCGACATCCTTGCTCTGGTGATTGCCTCATGGGATTCACTTCCGGCCCCTGCGGCAAATGAGCTTGAAAACAGTATCACCAACCGGCTCTGCGCGAAGATGCAGAACGCTCCAGATCGGGAGACCTACTTCTTTCATATTCAGCCACAGGACGTAATCCTGGAACCGGGCACTGGGGCTGAATTGGGCCGCATGGACATCGCGTTCAAGCCATTCGTGCCATCCGACAGAATCTACTTCTGTCTGGAGTGCAAGAGGTTGAACGTTCGGGTTCCGAATATTCCTCGACCTCGGACATATTTCAGTGAGTATGTCCGCCACGGAATGCTGCGGTTCATCAGCGGCCAGTATGCAGGTGTTGTTCGAAACGGTGGGATGCTTGCGTTTGTCTTGAACGGGGATCTGACTGTAGCGATAGCAGGTGTTCAGGAAAATATCCAGGCGGCCCAAGCGGAATTGGGCATGTCGTCCCCCGCCGATTTCTCAGCGTCCAGCATCCGGCCAGCGGATGCCCGAATTCGAGAGACGAGCCACCGCCGTGCGCATGACTCGGAACCATTTACGATCCATCACCTATTCATGGCGGGTGATCTGCATGCACCCATGCTCCCCGAACCGTCACCGAAGCCATCTAAGCAGCCACGGAAGCCACGCGTATCAAAGAAGTAGGTCTCTCCAACTGGGAGGCAGTGATGAATCATCATCTGGTCAAAACACCTTGCAACTCACCCGGTGGATGCCCCAGACGGCGGGTAGCGCCGTGGGGGTCAACGCGCGCAGCAGCGTTTGCTGTGCGGCCACCTCGTCGGCGGTCAGGATGCCCAGGGACGCGAGTCGCTCGCTCACCTCGTCGTAGAACATCGTCATGTTCTCGACCATCCACTCGTCCGACCGACATTCCGACCAATCCCCCCGCACCTCCCGGTAGCCGCCCGTTTCCAGCGTCCTCGCCAGGCTCGCGCCGACCGCAGGGGAGATGGCGCGTGCCTGGTAGAGCTGATTGATGGCCATTGCCCAGACCCGCAGCGGGGCCAGTTCGGGTCGGCCCGTCGCCTCGAGCCAGCCGAGGCGGGCGAGGGGCGATCGGAAGTCCGGCTCGATGAAGCCGACGCGGGTGCCGGGTCGCAACACCGCCCTCATGCGGCCCAGCATGAACTCGACCATCGGGATGTGGTGCAGGACGGCCCTGCCGACGACGACATCCGCCCCGTCGAGCCACGGCCCCGGTTCGGAGATGTCACCGCGCACAGCCTCGAACCGCGCGGAACCCTGTCCAGAGAGTGCGGCTGAGGCCTGGTACAGGAGTCCTTCGCTGGAATCCACGCCGACGACGACGCCCCCGGCACCCAGTCGGCGAAGGATTCGCCGCGTGAACCCTCCTGGCCCGCAGCCGAATTCCACGATGCGATCGGTGGGCCGTAAGTCGAGTTCGTCGAGGAGGCTCTCCGACGCCTCGGCGAAATGCGCGTCCTGAATCATCAGCCGACGTGCCGCCCGTTCGGATTGCCCGAGTACATAGCCCTGGGTGTCGTTCATCGGGTCGCCTCATTCTCGGGTCATCGCGGTGGATCGTCCGAATCGGTATCATGGACACCGATGATTCTATCAACGCCGGAGACGATTCCCATGAAGCGACCTCGAGCCGCCTATCACGCCGCCCTCGTTCTTCTAACGGCATGTCTCTTCGCCTCACCGGAACAGGCCGAACCTCCCGCCGCTCCAAAGAAAGACATCGCGAAACTGACGCGGGAGCAGGCGTCGGCCTTCGCTCGTCTCGCGCTGAAGGGTCTCCAGAAGGAGTACCCCAACAAGCCGGGCGAGGTACTCGACAGCGAGAAGGACATCCAGTCGCCGCGCGCGATGCACCCCGCGTTCTACGGGTGCTTCGACTGGCACTCCTCCGTTCACGGCCACTGGATGCTCGTTCGGCTCCTCCGTGTCTTCCCGGACCTCCCGGAGAAGAAGCGTATCCTCGCCGTCCTCGCGGAACACCTCACCGCCAAGAACCTTCGGGCCGAGGCCGACTATTTCGCCCGCCCCAGCTCTCGCTCGTTCGAGCGGCCCTACGGATGGGCCTGGCTCCTGAAACTCGCCGAAGAGTTGTACCTCTGGGACACGCCCGAGGCGCGAGTGTGGGTGAAGGACATGAAGCCGTTGACGGATCTCATCGTCGCCCGCTACCTCGCCTTCTTCCCGAAGCAAACGTACCCCATCCGTAGCGGCGTCCACTCGAGTACGGCGTTCGGCCTGGCGTTCGCGCTGGACTACGCCCGGACGATGAAGCACGAGAAGTTGCGCGACCTGATCGAGGAGCAGAGCCGGGCGTACTTCGCCAAGGATGTCGAGATCCCCGCCCGCTGGGAGCCGGACGGGGCGGACTTCTTCTCGCCGAGTCTGATGGAGGCCGACTTGATGCGCCGAGTCCTCCCGGTCGCAGACTATCGTCGCTGGCTGACACGCTTCCTCCCCGGCCTGGCGAAGGGCGAGCCGAAGACCCTGTTGGAGCCTGCCAAGGTGAGCGACCGAACGGACCCGCAGATCGTCCACCTCGACGGCCTCAACCTGAGCCGGGCGTGGTGCATGCGCGGCATCGCCGGGGCGCTGCCGAAGGACGACCCCAGACGAAAGATCCTGACCGAGTCGGCGACCCGCCACACGGAGGCGACCCTCCGACACGTCGCCAGCGGGGACTACGCGGGGGAACACTGGCTGGCGTCGTTCGCGGTCTACCTGCTCACGACGCCGGGTGAGGGGGAATGAGGCTCGCTGCACCAACGGTAGGTCCGGCGAGCCGAGCCGGACCGGAGTACCACTCGACTCGTAGCGCCTCTTCTGATGCGAGCCGAGCTGGATAGGCAAGCGTCCGGGCGTGCCTCTGGTGCCGCTCGGCTCGCGGCACCTACATCGGAAAGACGCTGCCCGACCCCGGTCCTGGTCCATGCGACTCCGACACCCGTGCGGCCCGATCGCCGGGGTGTAGTTTGATGTGTTCCGGCTCCGCCGCCACGCGGTCCATGATAGCGAGGGCTTCCTGGTAGCGGTCGCCCGCGTGGACCGTGACGACGGTCCTGCCCGAGTGGAACTCCTTCTCGAACCCCTTGGCCTCTTCTTCCGGGATGCTCCAACCGACCAGGGTGCCGAAGAGTCCGCCGCCCGCAAGCCCGGCGACGGCCCCGGAGAGTGCCCCCACCAGTAGGCCGCCCGCGATAACCGGACCGACGCCCGGAATGATCGACGACGCCAGGGCGGCCCCCACGAGTCCGCCGATCGTCCCCCCCGTTGCCGCGCCGGCCGTGGCTCCTTCCTCCGCCTTGTTCCCTTGCTCGAGGTGGAGCGGCTCGATCCTCGTCCGCCCCTCGGGCATGACGAACCCGATTTGTTCCATCGAAAAGCCCTGCCGACGGAGTTCCTCGACTGCGGCGTGCGCCTGCCGAGGATCCTCGAAGACACGAATGGCCGTGGTCCGTTCGCTCCCGTTCATCCCGCACCTGCCTTCCCACATACCAGAACCCGCCTCTCGACCCGTGAGATGGTATACTCGAATCCGTTCTCCCCGTCCCCACCGCGTCGGCTACACCCCAACGCGCGCCAACCGTTTCCATCCCCCGCCCGATGCCGTATCCTGGTCCATGTACCCGACGGATCCGTAAACCGCGAGCGAGGAGGCCGAGACATCATGCGAGTCACCGTGTTGGCGTCACTGATTGGCACACTCGTCCTCCTCGGTCCCCCCATGAGCGGGCAGACGAAGAAGGACAAGAAGGCCGAACCCCTGATCGATGGCAAGCCGATCTCCGAGTGGACGAAGTCGCTCGCGGGCAAGGAGTTGCTCCCGCGCATCCGGGCCGTCAACGCCCTCATGAAGGCCGGCCCCGAGGCGCGAAAGGCGGCCCCGGCGCTGATCGAGCTGTTCCGCGACGGCGAGGCGACGTTCCTTCATCCGCTCGCGGCCGTCACCCTGTCCCGCATGGGCGAGGACGCCGTCCCCGCCCTCCAGAAGGCGCTCGAAGACCGTGCCGCAGGCGTCAAGAGCAACGCCGCCCTGACGCTCGGCCTGATCGGCCGCGCCGCCCGCGCCGCCGTCCCCGCGCTCGCCGTCGCGCTGAAGGACACGGACCCCGGCGTCCGCCAGGCCGCCGCCCAGGCGCTGGGCCGGGTCGGCTCTCCCTCGCGTCTCTCGGCTTCGCTCCTCGTCACCCTCCTGGACGATCGCGACGTGTCCGTCCGCGTCGAG
>JANXSH010000626.1 GCA_025356615.1 Planctomycetia bacterium
ACTTCTTGAACTGCGCAAAGAGCTTCACGCTCGCGGTGGTGAAGGGGCTGACGTAGAGGAAGGAATTGATGCCGAAGCGCATGGTCGTGTGGTGTTGCCATCTTCGGCGGCATCTACAGTAACCACCTCGCCCTTGCCGCCGCGCTCCACGACGCCCAGACGCGCGGCGTCGAGGCGATCTACTGCCTCGGCGATCTCGGGGCGTTCGGCCCCCACCCGGATCGCGTCTTCCCGCTTCTTCGCGAGCATGATGTCCAGTGCATCCAGGGCAACTACGACAACTCGATCGGCAACGATCTCCCCGACTGCCAGTGCGGCTACACCGACCCGCGCGACAACCATTTTGCCCGGATCAGCTACGCCTACACCTTCGCGAACACCTCGCCGGACAACCGGGCCTGGATGCGATCCTTGCCGATGCAGCGGCGCATCATGCTCGGTCGCCATCGGCTCTTGATGTGCCACGGAAGCCCCCGAAAGATGAACGAGTTCCTGTGGGAGTCAACGACCTCGACGGCCTTTCTCGATCACTTGGCGCGCGAACAGGATGCCGACGTTATCCTGACGACTCACACGGGCATCAAGTGGCGACGGGAACTCGACGGGGGCAGACTGTTCGTCAACGTCGGCGTCCTGGGCCGGCCCGAGAATGACGGTACGACGCGCGTTTGGTACACGATCCTCGAGGACGGCGAGACGCCGGGCGTCGAGTTCGTTCCGATCGAGTACGACCACGAACGACTCGCGGCGGAGATGCGTTCCGAACACTTGCCCGAGGAGTTCGTCGAGACCGTATCAAAGGGTTGGTGGACGACGTGCCTGGAGGTGTTGCCGGCGAAGGAACGCCGACGGGGGAAGTTCTGATATGGCCCAGGTTCTCGTCACCGGAGGCGCGGGTTTCATCGGGTCGCACCTCGTCGAGCTGCTCGTCGAAAGAGGGCACCGCGTCCGGGTCTTGGAGCGGCCTGGAGTCGATGTGTCCCACCTGCCGCTCGACAGAATCAGCATCTACCAAGGGGATATCCGCGACCGAAAGAGCGTGCGGGAAGCGGTACGCGGCTGCGAGGAGGTGTATCACCTCGCTGCGAACCCGCAACTCTGGGTCAAGCCGCGACGGCTCTTCCACGAGGTCAATTTCCTCGGGGCGGCGAACGTCCTCGAGGAGGCGGTCTCCGCCGGGACGCGGCGGATCTTGCATACGAGTACCGAAAGCATCTTGACACGGTCGCGCCAGACCGAGCCGATCCGCGAGGATCAAGTCGTGCCTCCGGGGGACGTGATCGGCCCCTACTGTAGGTCGAAGTATCGCGCGGAGTGTTACGCCTTCGAGATGGCGCGGATGGGGGCACCGATCGTCGTCGTCAATCCGACGCTGCCGGTCGGGCCAGGCGATCGGGGCTTGTCGCCGCCGGGCCGAATGATGCTCGACTTCTGCATGGGGAAGCGACGCGAGTACCTCGACGCGGAACTGAACCTGATCGACGTGCGCGATGTCGCCCTCGGAATGGTCCGGGCGATGGAGCGCGGGAAGCCCGGCAGGCGTTACCTCCTCGGTCACGAGAATCTCTCGATCCGCGAAGTGTTCCGCATCCTCGCATCTCTCACCGGCCTACCAGAGCCGACGCGCCGGGTGCCCTACGTCGTCGCCCTGATTGCGGCTGGAATCAGCGAGATCGTCGCGGACCTGTGGATGACTCACCCCCCGGCGGCGACGCTCACCGGCGTTCGGTTGACCCGTCGGCGCATGCACTTCGACGCCTCGGCGAGTCTCGAAGAATTGGGTTTGTCGCCCCGCCCCGTCCGCCAATCGATCGCGGAGGCGGTCGAATGGTTCCGGGCGTCCGGTAGGATCTCGCGGGTAGCGTGACTCGAGGATGCCTTGTACTCGAGTCGATGCTTTCGGTAGACTGCATAAATCATGGAAGACGGGCAGCCTACTCCTAGCGCGATGGAAAGGATCTCCGTGAGCGGAATTACGCAGACGCCCACGAGCATGGACTCGGTCGGTCGAGCCATCGGCGACGCCCGCGACTATCTGCTCTCCCTGCAACAGCCCGACGGCCACTGGGTCGGGGAGTTGCAGGGCGACACCATTCTCGAATCCGAATACATCCTGCTCCTCGCCTACCTCGGCGAGGAGAATGGCCAGAAGGCCCGCAAGGCGGCCCGCTACATCCTCGAACAGCAACAGGCCGACGGCAGTTGGAGCAACTACCCCGGTGGGCCGATCGAGGTGAGCGTCTCGGTCAAGGCGTACTTCGCGCTGAAGCTCACGGGCCATGAACCCGAAGCCGGGTACATGGTCCGGGCGCGAGAGGCGATCCTCGCCGCAGGCGGCGCGGAGCGCGTGAACAGTTTCACGAAGTTCTACCTCGCACTCCTCGGCCAGATCCCTTACGCGAACTGCGCCTCGGTGCCGGTCGAACTCCTTCTCCTGCCGCGCTGGTTCTATGTGAACCTCTACGCGATGTCGAGTTGGACGCGGACGATCGTGGTGCCTCTGAGCGTCTTCTCGGCAAGCAAGCCCCGGCGCGGCATCGAGGAAGCGCGAGGCATTCGCGAATTGTTCGCCGAAGCGCCGCACGCCCCGCATTGGCCGGCGACACCGACGCGCCGTTGGTTCAGCTGGCCCAACTTCTTCCTCGGGATCGATTCGCTCTACAAGAGCTTCGAGCCTTGGCTCGGGCCGATCCGCCGTCTAGCCGTGCGGCGTGCGGCGGTCTGGATGCGCCAACGCCTCGCGGACAGCGACGGACTCGGGGCGATCTTCCCGCCGATGGTCTACACCATCCTCGCGCTCGATTGCCTCGGCGTCCGGCCCGACGACCCGGAGATGATCCAGGCTCGCGAAACGTTGGACGCACTCATCCTCGAGGAGGATGAAACGCTGCGATTGCAGCCGTGCTTCTCGCCGGTCTGGGACACCGCCCTGGCGCTCAACGCCCTGGCCGAGGCGGGCCTGACGACGGACGAGCCTGCGGTCGCCGCTGGCGTCGATTGGCTGCTGGCGCGCGAGGTGCGGACGAAGGGCGACTGGAGCCTGACGAACCCCCGCCTCGAGCCTGCGGGCTGGTTCTTCGAGTATCGCAATCCCGCTTACCCGGACACCGACGACACCGCGATGGTTCTCCTCGCGCTCTCCCGGACGCGGGCCGTGGATGAGCCTGCCGCGCGAGCTGCTGCCCGCCGGGGAGTCGCCTGGCTCGTCGGGATGCAGAACCGCGACGGCGGTTGGGCCGCGTTCGACCGCGACATCGATCGGGAGATCCTCACCAAGGTGCCCTTCGCGGACCACAACGCCATGCTCGATCCGAGTTGCCCGGACATCGCCGCGCGGGTTCTCGAGGCGCTGGGGGCCTTCGGCCACTGCCAGGGTCAGCCGCACGTCGAGCGCGGGTTGCGCTTCCTCGAGGCGACGCAGGATCCGCGCGGCTGCTGGCCGGGCCGGTGGGGCGTGAACTACCTCTACGGGACGTGGCAGGTGTTGCTCGGCCTCCGCGCGGTGGGGTACGACATGGCCGCCCCCCTCGTGCGGCGGGCCGTCGGGTGGCTCGTTTCGGTGCAGCAGCCCGACGGCGGCTGGGGCGAGAGTTGCGCCAGCTACGACGACTCCGCGTTCGCGGGACGAGGCGAGGTAACAGCCTCTCAGACCGCGTGGGCCGTCCTCGCGCTCCTCGCGGCGGGGGAGGTCGATCTCCCGGCGACGCGCGCGGGGATCGCGTATCTCACCGCGACGCAGCGCCTCGACGGCGGATGGAGCGAGGAGCCGTTCACCGGGACGGGCTTCCCGAAGGTGTTCTACCTGAAGTATCACTATTATTGTCTCTACTTCCCGCTGCTGGCTCTGTCGCGATTCGCTCGACTAGCCGGCGCGAGGGTCGAGGCTCTTTCCCTGCGTGAGGCGGCGATCCGCTGATCGATCGCCAGGAGGTCTTGCATGCGATTTCCCCTGAGTTTGACCGCGACTATGGTCGGCTATCTCGGTCGCAAGAAGATCATGGGGGCGAAGCGCTACCCCCTGGTCCTGATGCTCGAGCCGCTCCACGCCTGCAACCTGACCTGCACCGGGTGCGGGCGAATCCGCGAATATTCCGACACGATCAAGGAGAAACTCACGGTCGCCGAGTGCCTCGCGTCCGTGGACGAGGCGGGCGCGCCGATCGTGAGCATCTGCGGCGGCGAGCCGATGATCTACCCCGAGATCGGTGCCCTCACGCGCGGCATCCTGCGGCGGCACAAGCACGTCATCCTCTGCACGAACGGCATGTTCATCCGCAAGCGCCTCGACCAATTCCGCCCGACGACGCGGTTCATGTTCAACGTCCACCTCGACGGCATGAGGAAGACGCACGACATCGCCGTCGAGCGCGAGGGCGTGTTCGACGCGGCCATCGACGGCATCATCGCGGCCAAGGCGGCGGGGTTCCGCGTCGCCACGAACACGACGATCTATAAGGACACGAACCTCGACGAGATCGACGAACTCTTCGCCTACCTGAGCCGGCTCGGCGTCGATGGCTTCCTCATGGCCCCGGCCTACGGCTACGCGGCAGTCTGCGAGACGAATCCGACGGGGGCCGCCGAGATATTCATGACGCGCGACCAGATCCGCGCCAAGTTCACCGAGGCGAACGCGCGGTTCGCGAAGTACAAGCTCATGTCGTCGCCGATCTACCTCGAGTTCCTCAGCGGCAAGCGCGAACTGAGCTGCACCTCCTGGGGCAACCCGACGCGCAACGTCAAGGGCTGGAAGGGGCCGTGCTACCTCATCACCGACGCCCACCATGCGAGCTTCCGCGACCTGATGGAGAACACCGTGTGGGAGAACTACGGCCCCGGCAAGGATCCGCGCTGCGAACACTGCATGATGCACTGCGGCTTCGAGCCGACGGCGGCGCTGGGGACCGACGCGCAACTGGGCGATAGCCTGAAGATGCTGATGTGGCAAATGAGCTGACCGCGATCCTGTTCGCCCTGGGCCGCGAGGCGGCACCGTTCCTCCGGCTCGCCGGGTGCAGGCATCGGCTGGATGCCCCCGTACCTGCGTGGCGCAACGCGCACGGGTTGACGGCCCTGGTGACGGGGATGGGCGCGGCCAGGAGTCGGGCCGCACTCGACTGGCTGTTGCGCGCCCATCGGCCCACGCGCGTGATCTCGGCGGGCTACTGCGGCAGTCTCGTCGAGGCGTATCGCGTGGGGAATCTGATTCGTCCGGGAGCGATCCTCGGCGAGGACGACCCTCCCCACGAAGGAGCTGGCATTGCGCTCGTCAGCGTGAGTGTGCCCGTGTTGGGTATCCAGGCACGCAGACGGTTGCACGCCCGCACTCACGCGGCGATCGTGGACATGGAATCCGCAACGGTCAAGGGCGTCTGCGAGCGCGAGGGCATCGCCTTCGATTGCCTGCGCGTCGTGACGGATGACTTGAGCGAGCCGCTACCCGCCGAATTATCGCGGATCGTCGAAGGAGAGCGTGTACGCCTCGTGCCACTCCTGGCGGCGCTGGTGCGACGGCCTGCGCTCCTGAGTGAACTGCTAAGATTGGCCAAACGCAGCCGGGTGGCCGCGCGTATTCTCGCCGAGGGGCTTCGGACGATGGCCTCACGCCGTCTCGATCGTGGCCCCGTTGGGTTGGACGGATCGGACGACGGAGTTATTCCGCCTCCGCTTGGCCTCGGCGAGCGCTGAGGCCGCGAGCGAATACATCGCGTCGTATTCGGCGAGTGCGCCTGCCTCGGCGACGGCAAACCCGATCGACACGCTGAGGCGGATTTCCTGCCCCTCGTGGACGATCGGAGAAGATTCGACCGCGTTTCGGATGCGTTCGGAGAGGATGAGCGTTCCGTCGTAATCGGCCTCGCGGGCCAGGACGAGGAACTCCTCACCGCCTATGCGACCGACGGAATCGACCTCGCGGATGCTGGCGGTCAAGATTCGTGACAACCCTTTCAGGGCGGCGTCGCCTCCCGTCAAGAGGTACGCCGAGTTGACCTGCTTGAAGTGATCGACATCGATGATGCCGACCGCGAGCGACCCCGGATATCGGGAGTAGCGCTTGAACTCGAAGCGTGCGAGGTCGTCCATCGCCCGGCGGTTCGGGAGGCCGGTCAGGGCATCCGTCGCGGCGAGGCGCTCGAGTTCGACGGTTCGGTGCTGGAGGAGTCGGTTGGCCTCCTCGAGTTGGGAAGTGCGTTCGCTGACCCGACGTTCGAGATCCCGATTGAGATCCTGGAGCGCGGAGAGTAGTTGCTCACGCCTGCGCTCGAGACAAAACTTGTCGGCCGCGTTTCGTAGGATCTGCAAGAGATCCTGTGTCCTCCACGGCTTCATGAGGTAGTAGTAGATGTGACCTCGATTGATGGCGTCCACCGCCTCATCGAGTTCGCTATAGCCGGTCATTAGCAGGCGAACCGTCTCCGGGGAGTATTCGCGGGCCCACTCGAGCAACTGAATGCCCGTGCGGTGAGGCATTCGCTGATCGGTGAGGAGGACGTGGATCGTCCGGGCCCGTAGGATCGCCTCGGCCTCGTCGGCGCTCCCGGCAGTCAACACGTCGAAGTCGTCGCGCAGCAACGCCCTGAGCGTAGGCAGGATGTACGCCTCATCATCGACGATCAGCAATGTACAGCGATCCGAACTCATGGAGGGATCGTTTCGATTATCCTGGGGTAGGGTCGGGGCAGGCTCTTCCTGAATAAAAAAATATAGCCCACGAATGCGGTCCGTGAAGGGGGCCGGAAAGGATTCCGACGGAAGATGAACGGACTAGGCGAAGACGGGAGATCGTCTGGACTGTTCAGGCGTGGCGAGAATCTGCCCCCCCTGTTGCCGATAACTTTTCGATAATAACTCTTGCTATCATCACGGCAGCCCTTTACAATCCAATCCGCACACCTGGAATATCGGGACTTCCCGTTCCAGGTGACCCCTCCGGATGGATTCGGAACCTGGGACCTGCTCGTTCACGCGAGTGGTTTCTCCCAACCATGCAGGGATCTATAGCACAGGTCGTATCGCCGACGAGGCAGGATGCCCTCGTCTGATCCGATCTGGCACACGGATACCAAGTGCCGCGGAGGTTAGAGACTCGATGGCGGATTGATACCTGGACTGAACACGGATCAACCGAATCGAACCTCTTCCAACCCTCTGCGGTTCTTTGTTGTCCCTTCCGTCGAGCGTCGAATGCCTGTCACGTCCCGCAGAATGCGAGACGAGGAGGCCCGAGGCTCAGAGAGTGTCGTTGCCGCTGGGTTCTGAATAGCTCTAGCTGTGGGGAAAGATGATGGCCATAAAGACGCCGCGCCGGAAGCGTAAACCAGTCGCCGAAGAACAGTCGGACGTGACACCGACGACGATCTTCTCTTCCGACCTGCTCACGCCGGAAGAAGAGAAAGGGCTACTCGCCAACTTCTGGGAGGTCAAGACGGAGCTAGTGAAGGTACTCGTCCGCCACTTCCCCCGTCTCCGTCAACACAAGCCCGCCCTCGAGCCTTGGCCCATGGCCCAGTTCATCCGCGAACACGCCAACGATGACGCCCGAGCCGTCCCCGCCATTCGCCGCGTCCAGGACCGCTACGTCCACCTCAAGCACCGTCTCGCCTCTGCCAATATCCGTCTCGCCGCCCATGTCGCCAAGCGATTCCGCCACCACGCCCTCAGCTACGCCGACCTCCTCCAGGAGGCCGTCTGCGGCCTGATGCAGGCGATCGACCGTTTCGACGTGAGCCACGGCACCCGCCTCGCGACCTACGCCACCTGGTGGATCCGCCAGACGCTCCAGATCGCCGTCGCCCGCCAGAGCCACCTCGTGAGCCTGTCGCCGCACCACCTCCAGGAACTCGGCCTGCTCCAGCAGGAGAGCGAAGCCCTGGCCCACGGCGGGAAGCACCTGCCGACGCCCCAGGAACTCGCCGCCCGCACCGGCAGCAGCCTCGAGCACCTGACCCACCTCCAGACCGCTACGCGGACGCCCGTGTCCCTCAACGCCGTCCTCGACGACGACAGCGATTTCAAGCTCACCGAGGCGATGCCGGACAACGACAGCACGATCCTCCGCCAGAACAGCGAACGCCAGGAGGCGCTCCACTTCCTGATGGAGAACCTGCGGCCCCGCGAGCGGAAGGTTCTCGACCTCCGCTTCGGCCTGACCGGCAACGGCACGCACAGCCTGCGCCAGATCGGCCACCTGCTCCGAATCAGCAAGGAGCGCGTCCGGCAGATCCAGAACCGCGCCCTCGAGAAGCTGCGCTCGTCCGCCGAGCGCGTCGGCTGGGAGCCGAGTTTGTTGCTGGGTTGAGAAGATGGGATAGAAATCGAGCGAGCCTGCTGGGGTGATCCCGGCAGGCTCTGTTCGTTCGGTCTTCACATGGAATCAACTGGTGAACTGTGTAGCTGCGGCGCAACGCGGAGCGCGAGGGACGCGCTCCGCGTTGCGTTGCGGCAAAACAGTCTCACGGAATCGCTTCAGAACACTTCATTGGGACGACCAGACTAATCTTGGAGATCATCGACGACGCATCTCGCGGCGGATCTCCTCGAGATCCTTCTGGATCTGGTCGAGCTTCTTCTCGAGGCTGCTCGACGGTCCGCCCTTCGTGGAACCAGACGAGGACGAACCTCCCTGCGGTCGGGACGGCCCCTTCTGGCCCTGATCGCCCTTCTTGCTCTTCTCACTCTCTCGACTACCCATCTTGCCCCAAGGACCGCCCATCGGGCCGAAACCGCCCCGTCCACCCATCGGGCCGAAACCGCCACGGCCGCCCCACGGCCCGAAGTCGCGTTTACCCTTCTCGCCGCCCTTGCTCATGCGGTCTGACGCCTTTCCGAATCCCCCCTTGCCGAATCGACTGCCCTTGTCCTTCTGTTTGGCCGACTCCAGCTTCCGCTCGAGCCTCTTCATCTGGTCGCGGAGCTTGGTCAGCTCGGCCTCGATCTGCTTGACGGAGTCACCGGAGTCGGAGCCGCCGCGCCGACTGGGCTGGGCGGAGACGGGGAGTGCGGCGATCACGCCGACTGCCAACGTGAGCGACGCGATCCTGAACCACTGCATCATGGTAGATACCTCCTGCCAGGCATTCGACCGGCGACATGCCGGGAATGCCTTGGGAAATTGGGAGAGTGGAGCGATAGGAGGTACGATAGCAGTGGCGGGATGAGGGGAACGTGAGAAGACGAGCCGGAAGCGTTAGCGACGGATTGATCTCCCGTCCCTCGCTAACGCTTCCGGCTCGTGATTGGAAAGCCCACCGCGTCACCCGTTGAGCTTCGTCAAGCCCCCCGTGCTGTCGCCGAGCGCGGCGACCTTGACGTTCAGCCGGTCGAGCATGCTGACCCAGAGGTTGTTCAGCGGCGTCTCCTTCGCGAACTTCAGGTGACGGCCCGGCTTGATTGTGCCACAACCGCGCCCCGCCAGGAGGATCGGGAGATCGTCGTGGTTGTGGGCGTTGCCGTCGCTGTTGCCCGATCCGTAGGCGATCATGCTGTGATCGAGGAGCGTGCCGTCGCCCTCCTTGATGGACTTCAGCTTGGTGAGCAGGTACGCCAGTTGCGTCGTATGGAAGCGGTTGATGTCGCGGATCTTGAGCTTCTTCCGCGGGTCGTTGCCGTGGTGCGACAGGTCGTGATGGCCTTCGCTCACGCTGATGAACGGGTACGGCTTGTTGCTGCCTTCGTTGGCGAGGACGAACGTGCAGACGCGAGTGATGTCCGCCTGGAAGGCAAGGACCATCAGGTCGCACATGAGCCGGATGTGGTCCTGGTAGGTCGCCGGGATGCCCGTCGGCTTCGCGCCCTTGGGTGCCTCGAGGGGCGGGAGTTTGGCGGCGCGCTCGATACGCCCCTCGATGTCGCGGATCGACGTAAAGTATTCGTCGAGTTTGCGTTTGTCGCTGCCGCCCAGCTTTGTCGAGAGATCCTTGGAGTCGTCACGGACGAAGTCGAGGATGCTCTTGCGATCGACCTCGCGTCTGGCCTTGTTCGCGTCGGTCGCCCCGAAGAGGCGCTCGAAGACGAGCTTCGGGTTGACCTCCTTGGGCAACGGCTGGGTGGCCGACCGCCAGGCCATCGTCGAAGAGTAGACGCAGCTGTAGCCGGAATCGCAGTTGCCCGCCATCGCGCCGTGTTCGGTGCCGATCTCCAGCGACGGGAGCCGCGTGAGGTTGGCGAGTCGAGCCGCCGCGACTTGATCGATGCTGATGCCCGCGCGGATGTCGGTGCCATCGGTCTTGCGGGCCTGGCAGCCGGTGAGGAACGCCGACAGGGCGCGGGCGTGGTCGCCGCCGCCGTCGCCGTTGGCGCGGGCCTTGTCGGCGGTCAGGCCGGTGAGGACGAGGAACTCATCCTTCAGCGCCTTCAGCGGTTCGAGGATGTTGGGCAACTCGTACCCCGCCCCCTCGGCCTTGGGGGTCCAATCGACCATGTTCTTGCCGTTGGGCACATAGAGGAACGCGAGCCGATTCGGGGCCGGCGTTGTGCTCGGCTTGGCGTCGGCGGCCCAAGAGGCGACCGGCCCCATCGCCTCGAGCCACGGCAAGGCGACGGCAGCGCCCAAACCTCGGAGGACCGTTCGGCGGGATAGCGGTATCGTCATGGGGTCAGTTCCTTTCCTCGGCGCATGCGGAACGGGAAACTCTTGCTGATTTCGGTCACCAGTGTCGAGAAACGATAGTCATTCTTGTCCAGAGCGGCGACGATGGCATCCAGAGCGGGAGTGTCGTAGGATTCGAGGCCACGCCCGAGGGCGTAGGTCAACATCTTCTCGGCGAGGCACTGGGCGACGAGGTTTTTCTTGTCCTTGAGGATCATTTTCAGTTGTGCGGCCCCCTTGATCTTCTTGCCCCCCGGCAAGACGCCTGAGGTGTCGATCGGGAACTTGCCATCGAGCGTGCGAATCTTGCCGATGGCGTCGTAGTTCTCGAAGGCGAATCCGAGGGGGTCCATCTTGGCGTGGCACGCGGCACAGGAGGGATTCTTTCGGTGCTGCTCCATCTGTTGGCGGAGACTGCCGGTGAGGAGCTTCTTCTCGTCGAGTTCGGGCACATCCGGGGGCGGGGGAGGCGGCGGCGTCCCGAGGATCTGCTCCAAAACCCACTTGCCGCGCTTGACCGGCGATGTCCGCGTCGGGTTGGAAGTCACGGTGAGGACGCTCGCTTGCGTCAGCAGCCCGCCGCGCATCGAGCCGAGGAGCGGGACGCGGATGAAGTCGTTACCCTGGATCGGCTTGCCGCCGGGCTTCATCGGCTCTTTTTGACCCCAATAGTTGCCCACCGAGTCGCGGATACCGTAGTGGTACGAGAGCGGCTCATTGATGTAGGTGAAATCGGCGTCGATCAAATCGAGGATACTACGGTCCTCGCGGATGATCTCACCGAAGAAGAGTTTCGTCTCCTGGAGCATGGCACTCCGCAACCCGGCGTTGAACGTCGGGAAGAGCTTGGGGTCCGGGGAGTGCGTCTCGAGTCGGCGGAGTTGGAGCCACTGCATCGCGAAGTTATCGACCAGCGCGACGGCCTTCGGATCCTTGAGCATGCGCTTGACCTGGGCGTCGAGGTTGGAGGCGAGTTGCTGCTTGCCCGCGAGGGTGAACAACTCCTCGTCCGGCATGCTCGACCAGAGGAAATACGAAAGGCGCGAGGCGAGTTGGAACTCGTCGATGGCGTGCGGCTTGGCCTCGGTCGGCTTGTCGCCGAGTTCGACCCGAAACAAGAACTTCGGCGAGACGAGGACCGCTTGCATGGCGAGCTGCATGCTCGCCTCCCACGAATCGCCTCGCTTCTGCATCGACTCCGCGAGTTTGACGAGGCGATCGCACTCGTCGGTCGTCGCGGGCCTTCGGTAGGCTCTGGTGGCGAAGCGTGACAGCACCTCGCGCGACTGCTCGGCCTTCGGCTTGCCAGGCGTAACCGCGAGCAACTTCCGCTGGGTCATCGGGCGAGTGTCCGTGGGGCCGGTGAGGGCGACCCACTCGACGAAGACGATTCGGCCCTTGTCACCCTTCGTGGGATTCAGGAGGACGATGTGCATACGTTGGTCGCCGGTCGGCACGTCCAGGTCGAAGGAGAAGATGGCGTCCTTCCCCATCGGGTTGCTTAACTCGAACTGCTTGACCTCTAGCTTGCCGAGGCGAATCGAGAGTCTCGCAGGCTCCTTGTCGATGAGGCGGGCGTAGGCGCGGAATTTGAAGGTGTACCGGCCCGCGAGGTTGATCTTGAACGGCGTGTGCAGCTCATCCCCGCGCGGGTCGATCGGACGCCACTTGTAGTCCATCGGCGTGGAAGGCTCCAGGTATCGGCCCGACATGGCCCGCTCGGTCGGCTTGGGTGCTGTCGCGGGGATCGCGCGCGACATGATGCTCTCGGCGGCGGCGAGGTAGCGTTCCATCAAAACGGGAGAGAGCGTCAGGACATCGCCGATGTTGTCGAAGCCATAACCAATGTCGTCGGTGGGGAAGTCCTCCGAGGGCTGGAAGTCGATGCCGACCAGGTCGCGGACGGTGTTGTCGTACTCGACGCGGTTGAGGCGTCGGACGGTCACGCGGCCTGGGTCGGGTTTGGCGTTCTTGTCGGCGACGACGAAGACACCTTTGACGAGGCCGAAGAAGGCGTCGATGTCCTCTTGCTTGGGCCGAGGCTTATCGCTGGGCGGCATCTCTCCCGCGTGGATGGCGTTCAAGACTTTGTGCATCACCTTGCGATGCTTCAACAGGTCGGCGTCCGTGCGAATGGTGTGCAACGACAGGTCCGCCTTCGTGACCTTCTTGCCGTGGCACGCGATGCAATTCTTCTGGAGAAAGGCAACGCCCTCGTTGGCGAAGGTCGCCTTCGCCTTGTCGTCCGCCGCGATCGTCTCTGGCCGTGCGACGATCCCGATCAGAGGCAGCAACGACGCCAGCGCGAGGACGAGCAGGAACAGAGGTCGGAATTGCATGCGGGAGGCTCTCGTTGGAGAGAGAGGGTGGGAGTCGGCGCGGCAGGAAGAAGGAGAGTCGGCGACCTTCCTACTACTATGATACCCCGAGAAGGGCGAAAGGGACAATGAAAAATGAAGAGGAGAAGCAACGCGGGTGTGGTTCTCGAAAGTAGGTAGAAAATGGATCCGCTTTTCCCGAGAGAAACCACTCTGAGAGGGCATCTCACCTCGTAAATAGTATCATTTGCAGCCTTTCGACGTGGAGTGCCTCGTCCGGATTGCCCGAGAAATCGGAGCCGGATAGTGAACATTTGTCCATATTTTCTACCTACAAACGTGAATCTCACCCAAGCAACGCAGCGACGCAAGAACCCTCAGCCATCCTGTTCTGGATGCCAATCGAGGCGATAGGGTTGAACCTCCCCAGGAATGGTGGATACCCAGATAAGAGTGTAAACTCTACTCAGGAGGTCCATCATGGCAAGACAGCGACGCACCTCCACGCATGAGTTCGGGCAGTCCGCCGTCCGGCTCGTCACCGAGCAGGGCCGCTCCGTCGCTGAGGCCGCCCGCAGCCTCGGCATCCGTGTCGATCTCCTTCGTTC
>JANXSH010000675.1 GCA_025356615.1 Planctomycetia bacterium
GAGACGAAGGAGACGCTCCCCGCACTCATCGAGCTAAGCGCGAAACTGGCCCGCGAGCATGTCGGCTCCTCCTCGGAGCAAGAGATGTTGCGCCGCCGAGCGGGCTACCTGCGACGGCTCGACGAGCGCGACTACGAGGCCGCGCGCGACTACTCGACGCGCAGCCCCGCGAACTACTTCACCCGACGACAGAAGTATCAGGAGTACCTCGACCGACACCCCGACGGCGCGTTCGTCACCGCGTCGCGGTCGGCCCTCGACCGCATCGCGGCGGAGTGGGACATCGGCGACTACGCGGCCATCCGCGACCTGTTCTCGAGCAGCCCGGCACTGTTCGACGAGTTGAAATCGAAGTCGCGCGCCTACCTCGCGGCGCACCCGTCGGGCAAGTTCGTGAAGCCGGTCAAGGAGTTGGTCCGCTGGATCGACCAGATCAACGAGACGAACGAGTACACGGTTACTCTGAAGTCCGGCTCGTTCAGCAAGAAGGCCGCGTACATGGTGAGCCGGGGGACTTCCCTCTCGGTTGAAATCGAGGTGGCCGGCGTGCGCCACGGCCCCAGCACGATCGTGAAGCGGAGCTACGAGCCGGAGTGGGACCACGAGTATCCTCGGAAGGTCAAATGGAAAGCGGGCGACTCGGTCCGTATCATCGTAACGGACAACTACTTCTGGAATCGCAAGATCAGCGACACCACGTTCGACGACACATGGTTCGCGCTACGGAAGCTGGCGGGAGAGGTCGAAGTCACACACGGGTCGCTGACCTTCGCGTCGGATTTCAGCATGCCCAGCCTGCCGAAGGCGGAGTGAGGGGATGACAAGGTGACAAGGTGACAAGGTGACACGGTGACACGGACAGCATCTATCACCTTGTCACCTTGTCACCTTGTCACCTTGTCATCAGAACCTTGTCACCTTGTCACCGAGGAGGGGATTCTAAGGATGCGCATCGAACAGGCGGTCTACGGGAGTCAGGACATCGGCGGGTATCGCTTCCTGGCGAGGTCGCTGGGCTTCGCCGAGGCGTGGCTACCTGCCGTCGAGCGACTCTGCACCGGCTTCGGCGAGCGGCCTGCGGGCGTTCTGTGTCCGATGGCGGTCTACGCGCAACCGCTCGACGCGAAGCATGTCGCCGTGATCCAGGCCGCCGACCAGGGCCACGACGACGCGGGCCGACCGGGGGCGCTGGCGTTCCGCGTCCTGGTGTTGCCGCGCACGCTCTACGCCGACCTCGAGGGCGACCCGTTCCACATCGCCGAGGCATTCCCACCCGCATGGGATGCGCGCGGCGAACTGCCGACCCTTACCTGGACGACCGGGCCACTCCCGCGCCGTAGTGTCGAAGCGATCCGCCGTCTCCTCGACGTGGAGGCCGAGCGCACCGCGCTATTGTTGGGCGGGGCGCAAGTGCTGGTCGATGGTGGTCGATTGGTGTTTCGCCGCAACGCGCCCGACCCGAGTCTCGCCCGGCACTTGTGGACGCTGTTACCGACGGCGACGCGCTCCGAGCTATGGCCCGCGTCGTTCGCCTTCGGCAACAAGCATGCGTTCCACCTCGCCATCGTGCCGGACGCGGCGGCGGACGGATTCGATCGCTACGTCAAGGAGTCGGAGGCCGGCGACTACCCCGAGGGGCGCTACGAGTCGGACCTCCAGCGCGCCGCCGAGGGGAGCGACCAGGCCGAACTCGACAAACTACTCGCCCGGCCCAGCCGACGGCAGCGGTTCAAACTCGTCCTGGCACTCCTCGCCCTGTTCGCCCTCGCGCCGCTCATCCTCAACCTGCCGATCGGTCCGGGGGCACAAGATCCGCCCGGCGAGTCGCCCGTCGAGAAGCGCCCGACGGAGGCGAAATCCGTGACGGCCCTGAACCTCCCGGAGGAAGCCCCCCTCGCGGCGATGGGTCCGCAGCGCAGGGAACTGCGCGACGGCATCAACCGCTTGTCGAAGAGGCTCGGCGTCCCCCAGGCGGTCGGCGTGACGGACGCCGAGATGGTGGAAATGCTCGTAAAGGTTGATGAGCGCCTGGCCGAAAGGACACTCGCCCGGACGGTAAGCGACCTGTCCTCGCTGAAGGAACCCCGGCGTGTGTTGCGCGCCCTGCTCTGGAGACACGGCGTCGCGGACTACGCCGAGCCGACCCTGAATACCGCCGAACTCGTCGAACGTCTGGAAAAGTTGCTCCCGAAGGAAAACCCATGAGCGAGCGCGTGCTAGTCCTCCCGACGAAGCGCCTCCACGAGGCGGGCCTGTTCCACGGCTTCACCGATCGCGTCGGCGACTACATCCCGCGACTACTCGACCCGGCGTACCTGAGCTACATTCCGCGCGACGAGGCGGAGACGGACCCGTCGTTCAAGCAACTGATCCCCTACCTCGTCGTCTGCCACGCCGGTCGGGTCTTCCACTACCGGCGACGCGGCGGGGGCGAGAAGCGCCTCCACGCGCGGCGGTCGATCGGCCTCGGCGGCCACATCTGCTCCGATGACGGGATCCCATCCGCCGACGCCTACGAGGTCGGCATGCGCCGCGAGCTGCTCGAAGAAGTGGCCCTCGTCGGCGACTATACCCAGCGCTGCATCGGCCTCATCAACGACGACCGCACGCCCGTGGGCCAGGTCCATCTCGGCGTCGTGCATCGGATCGAAGTGACGAGCGACGAGGTCCACTGCCTCGAGGCCGCCCTCGAGAGTCGGGGCTTCGCCGGGGTGGAGGAATTGCGGGCGACACTCGACGAATTCGAGACGTGGTCGCAATTCCTGCTAGAGGGGGCGGCGCTGGGGTGAAAAGCCAGCGACGAAATGGCCCTGTTCGGCGGAGGATCGTCAGCGCGATCGATCCGCGACCCCGAGGACGGGCGTCCCTGCCGGGTATTGGGCTGCGGGAAACCAATGTTCGACGACCATGCGCTGGCCGACGGCCGTCCAGCGTTCGACCCGATCGTCGTCGAAGACGATCACAACTCCGCCGCCCTTGGCGGTCGCCTTGCCGCCGGCGATCCGATTTGGCTCGGCCACGCCTGCGGTCCCGTCTTTGCGGACCTCGCACTCTTCGACGACCTTGTTGGCGAACTCGACCGTCCAGCGCCCGACGGGTAAGGCTTCGGGCGGGGTGGGTCGTGGCCCTCTGAAGACCGGCGCGGGCGGGAAGGC
>JANXSH010000728.1 GCA_025356615.1 Planctomycetia bacterium
GGAACGTGAAATCCGCCTCGTTGAATCCGGCCACCGCTCGGGGAGTAAGCCAGAGAGTCTCCCTGCGAAGCACTCGCTCGATGGCCCCGGAATCGAGCCTCGGGGAATCGACGGTGGCCGTCCAGATGAGTAACCTCATTCCCGTTCGGGCACTGACCCAGAAATCGCGTAGCGCCATAACGCCCGCTCCTCTCGCAAAAGCGTATTGCTCTATCCCCAGGACTGTCCAGAATGCAAGAATTAGCCACAGATGAACACAGATGCAATGCCTGAATTCATGTGCCTTTATCTGTGTTCATCTGTGTTCATCTGTGGCTAAATTAATTTTTACAAGGGACGACTCGCCGACGCCTGGGACGGGGCGGCCGGGTCCGCCGGCGCTTTCAGGATCTTGTCCATCGTCCGGCGGTAGGAGTCGGCGCTCGGCGCGCTGTAGGGGTTGATGCCCATGAGCCGGCCCTCGACGACCGTCGCGAGCATGAACATCTGCAACAGTTGCCCCATCGTGTGTTCCGACAGGCTGGGCATGACGATGTCACAGGTCGGGCGGCCGACCTCGTGGAATCCCTGGTTGACCGCCCGGAGCGCCGCCTGATTCAGGTCCGGTAGGCTCTTGCGGTTGTAGGCGTTCAGCTCGTCGTCGTTGTTGTCGGCCATTTGCATGACGATGGGCACGCTCTGGGGCGACTTGGCGACGAGGTTCGTGATGAACCGATCGCGCGGGCCGTCCTGGTGCAGCTGCTGGCGGGTGTGCAGGTCGCGGGGCGCGGTCATGCTCATCGGCGTCGGGCCGCGGCCCTGTTTGCCGAGCGATTCGGCGATCAGGTGTTCGTACCACGCCCCGACGCCTTTGAGCTTCCGCGACCAGATCGACAGGACGCGGATGGACTTTTTCATCTCCTCGTGCATGAGGTAATGCGTCCCCGCCAGTTGGAGGACGGGGTTCCGCTCGATCGGCTCCTCGAGGAATCGCTTGGTCATCGCGGCCGCGCCGAGGAGCAGCGCGCGCACGTCGAGGCCCATGACGGCGGCGGGGAGCAGCCCGGCGGGGGTGAAGACGCTGAACCGCCCGCCGACGTTCTCGGGGACGGTCAGGATCCCCTCTTCGCCCAACCCCTGGGCCACGAACAGGTCACGCATCTTCGTGGACGGCCCGGTGACGCCGGCGAAGAGCCGGGTCAGCCACGGCGAGCGCAGGCCGTAATACTCCGTCGCCTCGCGGCGGAAGACGCGCAGGGCGATGCCCGGCTCGATGCTCGTACCGGAGCGGGTCAGGGTGACGACGGCCCAGCGTTCCTCGCGCCGCTCGGGATCGACGCAGGTGATCTGGAGGAGGTCGAGCAACTCCTGGAGTGTGTCGTTATCGGTGGAGTGGCCGTCGAAGTAGACGCGGGGCACGCCCAGGCGCGCCTCGGGCGGCAATTCGTTGTGGTGACTCGATCGGAGCGCCTGGAACAAGGCGCGAGCGCCGAGATACGACCCGCCCGCGCCGAGGAAGACGACCCGGTCGGCGTCCTCGCGGAGCCGGGCGGCGAGCGTGATGCACTTGCCCAGCTCGCTCGCGTCCTGCTTGCGACGGTAGCCGTCGAGGAGTTCTTGCGGCAGGTTGATGAATCCGGGGTCGAGCGGCATGTACTCCGGCGGGGCGTTGCGCATCTCGCGGTCCGCGGCCACCTGGCTCCGGCACTGGAGGAGGCGCTGTTGCAAATCTTTGTAGCGACCGGGATTGATGAGGTTGCTGGCTCGCAACTCGGCGTTGGCCGTCCACTCCTCGGACGCGGGCGCGAGGAGCCCGTGGAGGTTGAACGAGACCGATTCGTCTGGCAATTCCATGTTTCGACCGCTCGGGACCGTGTGCGAGATCTCATCCACAGGGAGAGGGGGGCAGACCGCCGATCCGCGAGACGAGCCGGACGGACTGCTTCCAGATAGACTATAGCTTATCCCCAAGGAGGGTAAACCGCAATCATGACAGTCCACGACCTGATAACGGAACTGCGAGAAGAGGCGACCACGAAAATCGTCCTCCTCGTGGCGGACGGCCTCGGCGGCCTCGCCCTGGAACCCGGAGGCAAGACCGAACTCGAGTCGGCCCGCACGCCGAACCTCGACGCCTGCGCCCGCGACGGCGTCTGCGGCCTGAGCCTCCCCGTGTTGCCGGGGATCACGCCCGGCAGCGGGCCGGGGCACCTCGCGCTCTTCGGATACGACCCCCTCCGGGAACGCATCGGGCGCGGCGTCCTCGAGGCGCTCGGCATCAACTTCGACCTCGGCCCGGACGATGTCGCGGCGCGCGGCAACTTCTGCACCGTGGACGCGGCGGGCAAGATCACGGACCGCCGCGCGGGCCGGCCTTCGACCGAGCAGTGTCTCGCGATGTGCCGCCGACTCCAGGGCATCCGCATTCCCGACGTGGAACTCTTCGTCGAGCCGGTGCGCGAACACCGCTTCGTCGTCGTGTTTCGCGCCAAGGGGCTTGGCGACCGCGTGAACGACACGGACCCGCAAAACGTCGGAGTCGCCCCGCTCGCCGCAGTGGGACAGGATGCCGCCTCGCAGGTCACCGCATCTGCCGTGAACCGCTTCGCGCAAGAGGCGGCGAAACTCCTCCGCGACCAGCCGGCGACGAACGCCGTCACCCTTCGGGGGCTGGCGCGGTTTCCCGCGATTCGCTCTCTCCCCGACATCTACGGCCTGCGCTCCGCCGCCATCGCGGTCTACCCGATGTATCGCGGCCTCGCCCGGCTCGTCGGTATGGACATCGCCGAGACCGGCTCGACGCTCGGCGAACAGATCGACACGCTCGAACGGGAGTGGGCCTCGCACGACTTCTTCTTCCTGCACTACAAGTACACCGACAGCACCGGCGAGGACGGCAACTTCGCCGCCAAGGTCGAGACGATCGAGCGACTCGACGCGATGATCCCGCGCGTCCGCGCCCTGGGGCCGAGCGTCCTCGTCGTCACCGGCGACCACAGCACGCCTAGCAAACTCAAGGGGCACTCCTGGCACCCGGTACCGACGGTCCTCGTCGCTAAGACCGCGCGCGTCGATCGCGTCACCGAGTTCGGCGAGGAGGCGTGTCTCCGAGGGGGTCTGGGCCAGTTCGAGGCGAAACACCTCATGACGCTGGCGATGGCCCACGCGGGCCGACTCGGCAAGTACGGAGCCTGAGCCGTGGCATTCCTCGAAGCGCCGGGCCGACTCTGGCTGATGGACGGCGCGATGGGCACACGCCTGCTGCCGCTCGAGCTGCCCTGCGTCGCGCTGGCGAACCTGACACACCCCGAGCGCGTGCGGGCGATTCATCGAGGATACGCCGCCGCCGGGGCCGATGTTCATCTGACGAATACGTTCCAGGTCAACCCCTGTGCGCTGGCCGCTCACGACCTCGAAGACGATCTCGAGCGGATCGCCCGCGCTGGGATCGCGCTCGCGCGGACGACGAAGGGGATCGTCCTCGGCAGCGTCGGCCCGATCATGGCGGAGGGCCAACGCACCGACTTCGCCGATCGCAACGCCCTGCACCGCACGCTCGAAGCGCTCGATGGCGTCGATGGCCTACTCTTCGAGACGTGTTCGACCGCGTCGGCGCTCTCCGCCGTCGAATACGCCCTGCATCGGATCGGGTGGCTCGAGTCGCGTCCCCTTCTCCTCTCGATCGCCTACCGTTGGGCCAACGGCGAGCCGCGCGGCATACACGGCCACGCGCCGGAGTTCTTCGCGCGCCACGCGATCCGCCACGGCGTCTCCGCGCTGGGCGTGAACTGCGGCATCGGCATGGGGCCGGAGGAGGTGTGCGATGTGCTGCGGCGCTATCGCGAAGAGACGGACCTGCCGCTGTTCGTGAGGCCGAACGCGGGGACGCCGGAGGAGTTCGCGCGCCTGCTGCCGCGGTGGGTTATGGCGGGGGCGAGCATGGTCGGCGGGTGCTGCGGGACGACGGAGGCGCATATCGCACCGATGGCGCACAGAGTCAAAGAATGGGACACGGATCGAACGGATGAAGCGGATTCACACGGATAATACCAGAATGAATAAATCGTTTTGATCCGTAGC
>JANXSH010000752.1 GCA_025356615.1 Planctomycetia bacterium
GCGGCCCTTGCCCCAGTCGTAGATGAGCTTCTTACTCTTGCCGTCCACGCCGCCGTCGGCCTTCAGGTCGAACCGCCACAGTTGGCGAGCGCCGCCGACCGTGTCGTTGTTGTTGTCCGCGACGAAGAGGTATTTGTCGTCCGCCGAGACGAGGACGCCGTTGGGCCGATCGACTTCGCCGCGCCCCAATACGAGCGTCACCTTGCCGTCGGGGTCGATGCGGTAGACCCCCTCGATCGTCTTGCCCGCCTCGTCGCGGATCTGCATGTCGGCGCGGTCGCCGTAGCGCGGGTCGGAGAAGTAGATGCGTCCTTTGGAATCGACCGTAATGTCGTTGGGCTGGTTGTAGCGCTTACCCTTATAGTCCTTCGTCAGGACCGTGATCGTCCCGTCGAGTTCCGTCCGCGTGACCCGGCGCGCCACCGGCTCGCACGCCAGGAGCCGACCCTTGGCGTCGAGGAGGAGTCCGTTGGTCCCCGCGTCCTTGCGGTGGATGGTAGACTTGCCGTCGAGGTCGAGCCGCATGATGTGCCCGTTGCCGCTGGAGAGGACGCCGAGCTTCGGGTGCCACGCCGGCCCCTCGCCGCCCGCGCCGGCCTTGGCCTCGATTTTCAGCTTCGCGCCTTTGGCGAAGAGGGCTTCGTCGGCGTGGAGGGGTGCGAGGGACAGCAAGAGCAGCACGGCGGAGGAGCGTAACATGACAGGTCTCCGAGACGGTGAAGAGGCGACGAGGATGTTATCCGAAGGACGCCGATCGGCTGCAAGGGGACCGGGCGGAAGTTGGATCCCGTCTCCAGGCTGGATAGGATAGAGATCAATAGCCCGATCTGCGGCTAAGATTGCCCCGTTCAACGCAAGATTCTACGCGGAAAAGCGATTACACGACTTTGGAACGACCCCAACCAATATCAAGCCGGAGCAATCTGATGGAGCCAACACCGATCGATGCCCCGCTTCACTCACCGCGTTTGGATGTGGTCTGCCGGGGCGACCCGCAGGCGATGGGGGTGGCGCAGGGTGAGGCCCTGCGTGACAAGATCCACCTGGCGGTCCGATTCCTGGCGCGTTTGGAAGCTTTTCGCGTGCAACAGCCGTGGTGGATGCCGTATCCGGCGTATCGCTGGCTGGCGGAGCGCAAGGCCCGGCATTACACTACAGCCCTCGCAGGTGTCTTTCCCGAGATGGGCCAGCGACTGCGGGGTCTGGCGGAAGGGGCACGACTCGGCGAACCCACGATGGCCTTGTTCAACGTCATGGAACCTTTGCTCTCAGCGGTAGGCGGTTGCACCGCTTCCGCCGGTGCCTGTTCCGCAGTAGCGGTCCGCGGCCGACGTTCGGCCACAGGCATGCCGCTAATTGCCCGCAATTTCGACTATCTTCCTTTGGTGCAACCGCTGTACATGCTACGCGATAGCCGACCTCAGAACCAGGCACGCGCTCTCGAATTCACTACCGCGCCCTTGGCAGGCGCGGTCGATGGGATCAATGAGTATGGCCTGGCGATCACCAACAACTATGCGTTCACGACGGACCTTCCCGTGGCCCCGGCTGCTCCGATTTCCATGATTATCACCGAGGCACTCCAGCGGTGCCGCACCGTGACCGAGGCGGTTACCTGGATCGTGTCGCGGCCACGCTGGGGCGCTGGCTTGCTCATGCTCGCGGACGCCACCGGCGACATTGCCTCCTTGGAAGTGTCGAGTACACGCAGCGCGGTGCGCCGGCCCGCCCCAGGCGAAGATGTCCTTTTCCATACCAACGCTTTCACCACGCCCCAAATGCTGGCCGTCCAGGTGCCGCAGGATGCGGTCTATACGGACCGTGCCCCGGCACCCATGCGAGGCCGACGGCTGCACCTATCGTCCGAACGCCGTGACCAGCGCTTCCGAGAACTGCTCTCCGGCGACCGAGTGCTGGGTTCCGACGATCTGGCACGCATCATGGCGGACCACGGCTCGCAGGGGACGCCCGACGATTTCACGCCCTGCGTACACGGCTCGTATTGGTACACTACCGCATGCTTGCAACTCTCGCCGACAACCCGAGCCCTGCGTATCGCTTATTCAACCGCCTGCCAGGCGCAGTATGTCACCTTCGGCCTTTGAGCCGTCAGCTGTTCCAAGATTCGTGTCGTCCGGTTTCATCCGTCCGATCCGCAAAACCCGTGTCCCATTCTTGCTGTCACGCCAGCATCTCGCGGACCACATCCCCATAGGGAACGAGGGGCGTCGGGCGGGCCAGTCGGTCCGTGATCGTCGAGTGCGGGTCGATGCCGAGGAGGTGGTAGATCGTCGCCAGGGTGTCCTTGGCCGACACGGGGCGATCGACCGGGACGGCCCCGAGGGAGTCGGTCTTGCCGACGACCTTGCCGCGCGCCATCCCGCCGCCCGCGAAGAAGTTGGTGTAGGCGCGGCCCCAGTGTCCGCGGCCGTCGCCCTCGAGTTTGGGCGTCCGGCCCATTTCGCTCATCACGCAGACCAGAGTGTCGTCGAGCATGCCGCGCGACTCGAGGTCGAGGACCAGGGCCGAGAACGCCAGGTCTAGCCCCGGCAGGAGGTCATTCTTCAGGCGGTTCACCTGATCGACGTGCGTGTCCCAGCCGGCGTTGAGCTGGCCGAACTCGTCCCAGATGACCGTGACGAATCGGCTGCCCGCCTCGACCAGGCGGCGCGCCTGGAGGCAGCCCTGCCCGAAGAGCGTCATGCCGTACTGCTCGCGGAGTCGGCTCGACTCCTTGCCGAGGTCGAGGGCCGAGCGAACCTTCGTCGAGTTCACCAGCGAGAAGGCGCGGCCGCGCTGGAAGTCCAGCGTCCGGGCTGCGGGACTGGCGTCGAACGCGCGCCGGCCCCGGTCGAACTGCTCCACCAGCGAGCGACGCTTCGACAGGCGGTCGAGGGTCATTCCTGCGGCCATCTCGGCCTCGGGCGCGATCTCGAATCGGCTCTCGGGCGTGATCCCGAGGAAGGGGTCGTGAATCAGCTCCGGCGGGCCGAACGACGAGCGGACCATGCTGCGCGTCGCCTTGCCGCGGAAGTCGGCCCAGAGCGGGTCGTGGGCGTTGCCGAGGTAGGCCGCGTGGGGCCGGGCGTAGTGCGCGGCGGGGCGCTTGCTGCTGAGGAGCCAGGGGAGAATGACGTTGTCCGGCACCGACCCCGTGGGCTTGGCCCCATGCCGCCGGCGCTGGTGATAGTCGAAGACGGATCCGAGATACGGCTGGTGCTGGGCGTGCTTCTGCGTCTCCTCGATGGGGATGCTGCCCTCGGGCAGGCCAGTGGTCGCCCACATCATGCCGTGAAAGTTCCACGGGTGGTTCAGGGAGCGGACGACGGTGACGCGGTCCATCATTCGCGCCATCGTGGGTAAATGTTCGCACACGTCGCAGCCGGGCAGTTTCGAGCGGACGGGTTTGAAGGGGCCGCGCGCCTCGGCGGCAGCGGCGGGCTTCATGTCCAGCGTGTCGAGTTGGCTCGGCCCGCCGAACAAGTAGAGGAGGATGACGTTCTTCGCCCGCCCGAAGCCCCGTTCGCCGGGCCGGGTAGTGGCCGCATCGCTCTGGAGGCGAAAGGCGTCGTCGAGGCTCAGGCCAAGCGTCCCCAGCGCGCCGACCTGGAGGAAGTCGCGCCGGCTGATGCCGTCACACAGTCGTCGGGGAGAACCGAGGATTCGCAGCACGCCAACACCTCCCATCAGGATAGTGTAGAGCCTATCCGACGGGAGGTTGACGAGCAAGGAGATAGTTCAACAGGAGGTAGTTCAACACCGCTCGCGGCACGGAATGCGGAGTCTTTCTAACGCGCGCAGCGCCGGGAGGGGTGTGCAGAATTCGGCATGGTTCGAGGGAGGAGTAACAGGGCGCGACCCGACTATCTGAACCAGGCCCAGAAACGCCAGCATCGCCTCGAAGCGCAGCCGCTCCAAATTATACCTCCGCCGCCCGCTGCCAGGTGGAGATTTCCAGCCGGAGCGTGTCGGCGCTGATGGGCCGCACCGGCGGTCTTCCGGCGCGGATCGCCGTCGTTGCGTCTAGTGCCGAAGAGAGGACTCGAACCTCCACACCCTTGCGAGTACCAGCTCCTGAAGCTGGCGCGTCTGCCAATTCCGCCACTTCGGCTTATCCCTTCATCCTATCTGCCTCGTCTGGTTCGTCAAGGGCCGACCGTATCAGCCAGCTCTGAAAAATAGGATGAGGAAGAAAAAAAACGGTCCTCCACCGCTCTTGCTGAGGACAAGGCTGCGAACGCAGGAGCCGCGCACGAAGCAAGCGAGGGAGCGAAAGAGCCGCGCACGAAGTAAGCGGTTTGCCAGTAGCCCCTTACGGCGATCTATGCAGTGACAAACGTCCTCGAATCCCCGCTCACTTCGTGCGCGGCTCTTTCGCT
>JANXSH010000759.1 GCA_025356615.1 Planctomycetia bacterium
GGTTAATCTCAAACCAACCATCATGTGAAGGAAAGATGATGGGGCTTTGCGAAAGTGAATTGAGCATGCACCGGCGTGCTTACGCATCGCCGCTCCGGTCGTTTCCATCCGTGATCGCTCCAAACACGAGACGCCACCCAACGCGCAGCCCCCCAAAGAAGTAGAGTAATCAGTCTTCGGCCCCAAGCACCGCGCGTCGTCGGTCCCTCCTGTATCAGAGCAGTTCGGGAATCGGCTCCCCCGCGTGGCCGAAATACACGGGGCGATTGCCCGAGGTGTACAGCGGCTGGCCCCGGTCGATGCCCAGCTTCTCGTAGACCGTCGCGGCGTAGTCTTCCGGCGTGTGCGCCTGATCGAGGACGTAGCCGCCCTCCTTGTCGGAGCGGCCGATCACCTGCCCGCCCGGCACACCCGCGCCGGCGAAGACGATCGAATAGGCGTGGGTCCAGTGGTCCCGTCCCTTCGACGTGTTGATCTTCGGCGTCCGACCGAACTCGGTGACGAAGCAGACGAGCGTCTCGGCGAGCAGGCCGCGTTCGTGGAGGTCGGCGATCAGGGCGGAAAACGCCTGATCGACCGAACCCATCATCACATGGTGCCCGATGCCGTAGCGGCCCGCCCCCGCGCCGGTCGCGCCGGGCAGTTCGCACGTCCCCTTGGCGTAAATGTGGTCGTGGTGGTCCCAGTTGAGGTTGCCGCCGCCCGGCATGTCCTTCATCTGGGGCCAGCGCGGGTCGATCGTCACGAAGCGCGTCCCCGCCTCGATGAGCTTGCGGCCCATCAGGTAGCACGCGCCGCGATGGCCGGGGCCGTAGCGTTCGCGGACGCGGGTCGGCTCACGCCGGAAGTCGAACGCCTCGCTGACCTTGGGGCTGGCGAGGATGTCGTAGGCTTGATCGTAGAACCGGCCCATGCCCGAGTCGTGCGCTGCCTGATCCTTCAAGGTGAGTCGCAAGCGTCGGCGGTCGATGAGGCGGTTGCCTTGATTTTCGTCACGCGCGACGAGGCCGTTGATCTTCCAGGCAGGATCGGAGAGATCGTGACCGCCGGTCTTGAAGACCTTCGTCGCCGCGGGCAAGAAGCCGTGCCGCGTCTCGGCGGCCTGCTCGTTGTTGCCCGGCACCATGATGTACGGCGGGAGGTACTTGCACGCACTACCCAGCAGGTGCGAGGCGATCGACCCGATGTCCGGCATCTCCAGCGCCCCGGCGGGGTGGGAGCCGGAGAGGGCGTACTGCGTGCCGTTGGGGTGAGCATCAGCCCCACCCCGCGCGTGGTACATCGACCGGACGACGGCGAGTTTGTCGGCGACGTGGGCCGTCTTCGTCAACAGTTCGGTGAACTGCATCCCAGGGACACGGGTCGCGATCGGCTTATAGGGACTGCGATCGTCGCTGATCTGGAGCGGCTTCGGATCCCAGGTGTCGATGTGCGACAGCCCGCCCTGCTCGAGGATGACCAGCACGTTCTTCGCCCGCGCCGGGGTGCCCTTTCCTGCCAGGGCGAGACATCGAGGAAGGGACAGGCCGACGACGCCGCCCGCAGCGAGTCGCAACAGCGACCGCCGCGAGAGGGAGGGACTGCCTTCGGCACGGCGGTGGAACCAATCGAGTGGCATGAAGGTAGGCCCCTGCGGGTGGTGGGATAATAGCATCGTATCATCGCAGGGCGAGGGGTGCAAGCGTTTGGGTGTGACTATGGAAGAGTCACACCCCGGTTTCCGAGTCTCCCTTGACCCGAACGGCGACCGAGACTATGGTCCCTGCCTCGAACCGGAGTGCCCGGAGGTGAGCCGGCCCGGCGTCCCGTCGCAAGGAGACCCGAAACCATGTCCCTACGGACCGTCCGCAGCCGATGGCTGCGAGGATTGACAATTGGGCTGCTGGCCGGTAGCGTTGCCCTCGGCGGGTGCGGCAAGAAGGCGGAGCCAAAAGCAGAAGACGACAAGGTGTCCGCCGTCGCAACCACACCGGATGCAGACGTTGCGGCGAAGGACGCCACTCCTGTGGCTGCCGTGCGGGACGCTCACCATCAGGCGTTCGCCGACGCGGTGCGGAACGCGGACAATCCGCCCGTGGACGCCGAGCGACCGCCGGACGAAACGGTCAGCAAGAAGCCGGTCCACCGCATCCTCGAAAGCGTGCGTAGCAACTGGGACTCGATCCGGTTCACCAGCGCGGCGGGGAAGAAGATCACCTACACCGCGATCGTCGATACCAGCGCCGGGTCGATGCAGGTCGCCCTGTTCGGCGACCTCGCCCCGAACCACGTGCGGAACTTCATCGCGCTGGCGAAGGCGGGATACTACGACCGGCTCTTCATCGAGAAGTCGATTCACGACGTGAATCAGGAGACGAACAAAGAGGTCCACATCCTGGAAGCCGGGTGCCCACTCGGGACGGGGCAGACCGAGGGCGGGAGCATCGGCTACTGGCTCAAACAGGAGTTCACGCCGGGCGACAAGATGACCCACGAGGAGGGCACCGTCGGGGCCTGTCACGCGGAAGACCCGGACACGGCGGGGACGAGGTTCTATATCAACCTCACGAAGGCCCCGTTCCTCGACGGCAATTTCACCATCTTCGGAAAAGTGGTGGAAGGTCTGGACGTGATGCGTAAGATAGCACAAGAGCCTGTCGTCCACGACGAGGGCGTGAGCCGACCCGAGAAATCGATCGTCATCAACAAGGTGACGATCCTCGCCCAGGAAGTGGAGTCGGAAAAGAAGTGAATCACCAGCGCCGCCCCTCGCGGCGCTATCCACCCCCGCGATGAGATGTCGGGAGGGGACCTACCCAGAGGAACGTTGTGAACCTGGTCAGGCCCTGACGGGAGCAGCCATAAGCAACTGACTGAGTGGCGTGGGCAAACCTCTCCCGGCATCCCGTCGCGGCGGTGTTTCAATCGAGTGCAGAGTAGACGACAGGATCGGTTGGGCGGGTAGGATACAAAATGGCAAGGAAGGACTTAGCCCGACGCGCTAGCGAGGGTTCAGTATACATGCTCAATCCTGGCCTGTTTCCCTCGCTTGCGCGTCGGGCTTACTATGGGTCACCATGCCCCGCGACGAGTACATCAATGTCCAATTGCTAAGGAGCCACCCAGCGAGGAAGGGACCGAAGAGCCGGAGGACGATCCATGAGCAACACCGCGAGGTATGTGAAAATCGTCGAGTGGTCGGAAGAGGACTCGGCTTTCGTCGGCCAGTGTCCTGGCGTGATCGGCCCTTGCTGCCACGGTACGGACGAGGCCGAAGTCTACCGCCAGTTGTGCGACATCGTAGACGACTGGCTCGTGGAACTCGAGCGTGAGGGGCGTCCCATGCCCCCTGCTACAGCGGGACGGGGCGTCGCCGCGATGCTCGTGTCTCCCTGAACAGCCAACTCCCCAACGACTGCATCCTTCAACGGATTCGTCGTTCTCATCGGATCCAGAGTAGAGGCAGGTCGATTCCTCCGCGAGCCAAGGATCATGGCCAAGAAGAACACCTCTGAAGCGCCCGAACCCATCGATCCAACTACCGCCCCCGCCGAGGGCTACACGGTCCTCGCCCGGCGCTACCGGCCGCTTACATTCGTCGATCTCGTCGGGCAGGAGCCGGTGACGCGCGCGCTGGGCAACGCCCTGAAGTCCAACCGGGTCGCCCACGCCTACCTCTTCACCGGGGCGCGCGGCGTCGGCAAGACCTCGACGGCCCGGATCCTCGCCAAGGCGCTCAACTGCGTCAACGGGCCGACGCCGAACCCCTGCGGCGTGTGCGAAATCTGCAAGGGCATCGCCTCGGGCGAGGACGTGGATGTCCTCGAGATCGACGGCGCGAGCAACCGCAAGATCGACGAGATCCGCGACATCCGCAACAACGTCCAGTATCGGCCCGCGCGGTCCCGCTACAAGATCTACATCATCGACGAAGTCCACATGCTGACGCGCGAGGCGTTCAACGCCCTGCTCAAGACGCTCGAGGAGCCGCCCGCGCACGTCAAGTTCATCTTCGCGACGACCGAAGTGGACAAGGTTCCGATCACGATCCTCTCGCGCTGCCAGCGCTTCGACTTCGCGGGCATCTCGCTGCCCCGCATCGTCGAACGCCTGAAGAGCATCGTCGAGAGCGAGGGGCTGAAGGCCGATGTCGAGGCGCTGGAGTTGATCGCCAGGCGCGCGGGCGGGTCGATGCGCGACGCCCAGTCGCTGCTCGACCAGTTGCTCGCCTTCGGCGGCGATCGCCTCACGTCGGATCAGGTTCACCACCTGCTCGGCACCGCCGGGGACGAACGCATCCTCGGCCTCGCCGAGGCCATCCTGACCAACGACGCGAAACAGGCGCTCGACCTCCTGGACGAGGCGTCGGTCGGCGGCCTGCAACTCGGCGAACTGGTCGATCAAATGATCGCCTACTGGCGCGACCTCATGGTCGCGCACTGCGCGGGCACCGAGGGCCGCGACCTGAGCGTGCCGTCGCGCCACCACGACACGCTGCGCAAGCAGGCGAAGAGCATAAGCCTCGACGCGATCCTCGCGGGCCTCGACGTGCTGTCCGCGACCAAGGGCCGGATGCGCGGGAGCAACCACGGCCGGACGCTGGTCGAGATGGCGGTCGTCCGACTGGGCCGACTCGCGGACCTCGCGTCGGTCGCGCAGTTGGCGCAGTGGATCGGACAGGTACGGCTCGACCCGCGCGCCGCGCTGCCCACCCCCACTGCACCTCGCCTCGCCGGCCCGGCGACCGAGGGCGTAAAAAAAAAGCCCCTGACGACCGCGACTGAGCCGACTCAGGAGACGGGCCAGCCCGTCTCGCGCGAGCTGACACCGGCGAACTGGCCCGCTCTGTGGCCGGAAATTGTCTCGATTCTCGGGGCATTGCTGGGGAGCGAACTCGCGAAAGCCGGCGCTCCAGCAATTACCGGGCCAAACTCCCTGGTTTTTCGCTTCGCCGCGCGGTATACTCAGGCTAAGGAGACCGTGGCACAGTCGGATCGGCTAGCGCGAGTGGAGGACGCCCTCCGCCGTGTGACCGACAAGCCGTGGACCGTGCGATTCGAGCTGGATCATTCGACCGGGCCGCTATTACTACCTGAAGAGGCAGTTGCACCGTCGAAGCCCAAGGTCGCCCCCAAGGAGGAGGCCGAGAAGGTGCCCCTGGTCAAACGATCGCTGGACCTTCTGGGGGCCACGATCCAGCGGGTCGATGAGGGATTCGCGCAGGAACCGAGCGAAGAGAGGTGAGCCAATGTTCGACATGTTCAAGAACCTCGGTCAGATGGGTAGCGTCTTGCGCAACCTGCCGAAGCTGCGCGAAGAGATGGAGCAGATGCAGCAGCGTCTGGGGCAGATCACGGCGGAGGGCGACGCCGGTGCCGGCATGGTCAAGGCGACGGTCAACGGCAAGTTAGAATTGGTGCGCCTGACGCTCGGCGACGATATCCTGAAGGCCGGCGACCGCGAAATGCTCGAAGACCTCATCAAGGGGGCGGTCAACCAGGCGCTCGACAGGGCCAGGAAGGCCGTCGCCGACGAATCGGGCAAACTCGCGGCGAACCTCGGCCTCCCGGCAGGACTGAACCTGCCAGGTATGGGGTAAGAAAAAAGAGTTAGCCACAGATGAACACGGATGCACACAGATAAGACAAAGAATGAATGAGAATGAATAGGTATTGTGTTCATCTGTGTTTATCTGTGGCTAATTCTGATATTCGGGAGAGGAATGTGGGTAGTCAGGCGGGTGACAGCGAGCCGGTCGGCGTGATCGGTCGCCTGATGCGCGAACTGGGCAAGTTGCCGGGGATCGGCCCCAAGACCGCCGAGCGGCTGACGCATTTCCTCCTCGGTGCCCCTCGCGGCGACGTGATCGATCTCGCCGAGGCGCTGCGGGCGGTCAAGGAACAGATCCACCCTTGCGGCGAGTGTTGCAACCCGACCGAGAACGCCCAGTGCGAGATTTGCGCGGACCCGCGACGGGAGGCGGCTGTCCTCTGCGTCGTGGAGCAGCCGCGAGACGTGACGGCCCTCGAACGTTCCGGGACGTTTCAAGGAAGATACCATGTATTGCACGGTCGGCTTTCTCCGCTCGATGGGGTGGGGCCGGATCGTCTCACGATCGATCGGCTCCTTGCGCG
>JANXSH010000792.1 GCA_025356615.1 Planctomycetia bacterium
GGTCCAGGTATTTTACGCCGAAGGGGTTGCACAGTGCGCTTGTAATGTTGTTGCATTGGCGAGGTGAAAGTCCTCGTCGAGGGAGGTCTGGTCCCTCGTAGCCGGAGGTAACTGCGTCGCCGCGAGGCGGGGTGGGGAGCAACCCGAGGCGAATGTCTAGTCCGCAGAAAAGGATGACTTCGGTCGTCCGACACGAACTCGATTCGGCCTGTTGCCGTGGTGAGCCTGCTGTGTAAAGGCGAAACCCAAAAGACGCATGGTCAGACGACACGAGCGCATCGGCAGCGATGTCCTCGACGGTACGCCCGATGTAGCAAAGCCTAGACATCTCATCGGGACGGCAAGGGGTGAGTGGAGGCAGAATGGATGGAAGGTGCAACAAAGGACACAGGGATACCTGTTCATGACAACCGTCGCGACTCGAGTACCAAGTGGTCTGGGCGTACACCACACACAACAGTCCTGGCTCCGGTGTCGTATCGGACACCGGGAGAGATACGAAGCTGCCGATACGAACTCGAGAACCGGACGATGGGCAGGAGTCAGAGCGTCCATAGTAGCGACGAAGCCGGGTAACGCCGGGGGAGCGAAGGGACGCAGGGAGATGAAGGCGTGAAGACCAGACGAACGGACCAACGACTGGCGACAGTGCCCTTTGGGGCTACCCCCGCCAGACAGCCCCCCTCCACCTCGGAGGGGGCGAACCGCGTCGTGTGGAACGATCGCATGCCGGACGCGCTCCTTCGTGGAGTGCGCGGAGGAAAGTGGCATACGCTGATCGACAAGGTTTACGATCCGCAGAACCTCGCTGCGGCAAGCCAATCGGTGCTGGGCAACGAGGGAGCGGCCGGAGTCGATCACCAGACCGTCGAGCGATTCGAGGACCGCCAACTCGAAGAGTTGCGGCGGCTGGAGGAGGAGCTTCGGACGGGAAAGTATCAGCCCCGCGCGGTCGAGCGCGTGTGGATACCCAAGCCAGGCAGCACGGAAGAGCGGCCGTTGGGCATTCCCTGCGTGCGGGATCGCGTGGTGCAGACGGCGTTGTTGCATGTGTTGGAACCGATCTTCGATGTCACGTCCTCCGAGAACAGCTACGGCTTTCGGCACGGTCGGGGCTGTCATCAAGCCCTCGGACGGATCGAAGCCTTGCTGAACGAAGGCTTCGTGCACGTCGTCGATGCGGACCTGAAGAGTTACTTCGACACGATCCCGAAAGATCGGCTGATGGGCCGGGTGCGTGAACGGGTGTCGGACAGCAGGGTTCTGCGGCTGGTGGAGCAATTCCTGGAACAGGGGGTGATGGACGGCCTGAGCGAATGGGTTCCCGACAAGGGAACTCCGCAAGGGGCGGTCATCAGTCCGCTGCTGGCGAACCTCTACCTCGATCCGTTGGATCACCTGTTGGCCGAAGCCGGATGCGCGATGGTACGGTATGCCGACGACTTCGTGATCCTGTGCCGAAGCCATGAGGAAGCGGACGGAGCCTTGGAGGAAGTGAAGGCGTGGGTCGAGGGAAACGGCTTGACGCTGCACCCAACCAAGACGAAGATCGTGGACGCACGGACGGAGGGCTTCGACTTCCTGGGATACACGTTCCGAGGCAGCCTGCGGCTGCCGAGGAAAAAGAGCCTGGACAAGATGAAGGACAGCATCCGAGCGAAGACAGGCCGCACCAACGGAGGCAGCTTGACGAAGATAGTCGGGTCGCTGAGTGCAACGCTGCAAGGGTGGCTCGTGTACTTTCGGCATTGTCATGGGAACGTGTACGAGGCTCTGGACGGGTGGATCCGCGGAAGGTTACGCAGCATATTGCGTAGGCGAGCGGGTAAACGCGGTCGGGGCGGAGGCATGGACCATCAGCGTTGGCCGAACAGGTTCTTCGCCGACCAGGGGTTTCACAGTCTGTGTGAGGCTCACGGAAGGTTTCACCAGTCCCTCACGGGATAATCATCAACTGGAGAGCCGGATGCGGGAAATCCGCCAGTCCGGTTCGGAGGGAGGGGGAGCCTAACGGCTCTTCCTACCCCTATACGAAGCCCAGGGTCGCTCGCGGAACGAGCGCACCCTGGGGGGGCGAGGGATCGTCTATCGACCCATTCCGGGTAGATCATGCGAGGATTCGCGGTTGTCGGGCGCTGTCCGCGTACCCAGGGTGCGCTCGCTCCGCTCACGACCCTGGGCTTCGTTGTGTAACGCCTTCGGCGTAAAATACCTGGACCTCATCGACCTTCGTTCAACGGAATTGAGATCGATGCAAGGAAGAGCAGAGGAATCCGTTTCTTTGCCCTCTGTGTTCCTCTATGGCCCATTCTTCTCCCCAGCAAACTTGTCCTTCGATCAGGGCTTTGGTGACTCCTTCTCCTCCGGCACTGTTAGCCCGAACAAGCGCGAGGACTTGGTCTCGTGACACTTCATGCACGAGGCGACTCGCCCGGAGGATGTTACTTTCTTGCCGTCGGCGGTGACGGTGCCGTAGACCCAGCCCTCGTCCGTTTCCGGGGTCTTGGGGTCGAGCTTCATCATGATGAACAAGTCACCGCGACGGTCGGCCTTGTACCACTTGCCCGCTTTTTCCGCGTAGGGTTGAAACATACCCTGCCTGTCTAGAGAGAGGCGGCTTTTGATCGGGGCCAGGTCACGCGGCGGCTCGATCGGCTTGCCTTTGCGGTCTTGAGGCGCGGGGAACCGCTTCCCCTTCGGCTTCTCCTTGACCTCCACTGGCACCCACGATTCTTTCACGATCACCTGGCCCGTCGCGCCCGCAACGCCCAGGCCGACGTAGGCCGATCGGTCCCGCGCGAACAGAGAATAGAGTTTCTGCCCGTGCGTCGTCTCATCGGCGCTCTTGCTGTATTGGGCCTTGGCGGGCAAGGGCATCCGGCACAGTTCGGGTGCCCAGCGCTCCTCGTCATCGACGCGCCCGTAGACGGTATAGATCTCCGCGATCTTCAGCAATCGTTCGTGGAATCGTTTGGCGTTCACCGGAGCGCCTTCTTTGGGCGCACCTGCGGTATCGGCGGGCGGCGCGACGGCTCCCCACAGGACTCCGACAAGGCCCAGAAGGTTGACGAGGCCCAGTGAGATTCGAGACGACTTCATGAGCAAACCTCCGGTGACGCCTTCCCCTCGAACGGGAAAGGCAGTTTTAGGATGATGTGAATACTACCAGACGGAACGATCGGATGGCGTAACGAGTTGGTAACGACATCACGGAAGTCCGCATGGTAACGTTGTGACTATGCAGGGGCGACCGGGTTATTCGGGTGCCTCGGAGACGAACCCGTAAAGCGCCATGTCGAGGACTTCACCGCGTTTGATCGCCGCCCGTCGCAGGACGCCTTCCAGTTCGAACCCCGCCTTTTCGAGGACGCGCCGAGAAGCATGATGGTGGGCGAACGTGGTGGCGAAGAGGCGGGTCAGGGCGAACGTCTCCAGCGCCCAAGGGATGAACGCGCGCAAGGCTTCCGTGGCGAACCCCCGGCCCCAGTGGTCCTCGCCGATCCAGTAGCCGACCTCGGCACTCACGCGCTCGATGTCGCTCCCCAGTGCCAGGCCGATGCCCCCGATGGGACTGTCGCCGACGACGATCGCGAAATCGAGGAACGGGTCGGCCTGGGTCACGATGGTCAGCCACTCGTCGGCGTCCGCCGGGGTGTAGGGCGAGGGGAAGCGGTCGCGGAGATTTTCGGCGACGTGCGGGTTGTCCGCGAGTCGGAGGAGCGCGGGGGCGTCTTCGAGGGTCCAGGGGCGGATCTGACAACGGTCACATCGGAGATACATGGGGGGCGGCTTCCGGGATGGAGTTCGTTCTTCTCAGCCTGGGGATGAGCGTCATCGCGACGATGAAGAAACCGAGTGCCTCCGCCGTGAGCAGGATGCCTTGGAGGCGGGGGACGATGGCCGCCACCAGAGTGATGGCCAGGATCGCTGCCGCCGGGAAGACGACTCCTACCAGCCCCAACTTCACGCCCATCAGTGAGACGGCTCGGACGCCAATGATCGCCACCGCGAGTCCCGAAGAGGCAAGCACGGCCACTTCCAAGGGGATGTACTCCTGCGCGAAGTACATGAGCGGGTAAGCGCCCGCGAACGTCCCCACGACCATTTGGAGCATCCAACGATCGAACTGCGGCACCCCAGCGGCGTGGACGACCAGTCCGAGGAGCAAGCCGAAGACGACCACGCTGATCGGCCCGAGCCACGTCAGCTCGCCGAGCCGGTCGATCGGGGCGATCCCCAACACGTCCAGCCGAACGGGTTGGCCGAAGAGGAGCCGCTTGTAGTCCCAGGTGTAGGTCGTCGTGCCGGTCGCGCGTTCCAGGTTCGTCGGCTGGAGGGACAGTTCCATCAGCCGCACGTCGGAGCCGTTGGCCGCCAGCGTGATCTGGAAGTGATCGAGGATGCCGCCGGGCGGCACCGCCAGCTCGTACAGCCCCTTCCCGACGGCGGTGTAGGTGATCTCCAGGGCGGTCGGCTGGGCACCCAATGCGCCCCGCCACACGAGCTTCCCGTCGCGCAGGGCCACCATCTCGGAGGGCAGGCCGGCGGACGTGATGGACAATTCCGTAAGGGAGATGATCTGGGGCGGTAGGGGTAGTTCGAGCTCGCACTCCCCGGCTTCGTTGCCCGGACGCACCGCTTCGATCTTGGCAGTGAACTCGGCCTGATAGATCGACTCGGGCGTGGCAGTCCCGATACTGAGTTTGGGGGTCAGGATGACATCGGCGACGAAGGTCTTCACGCGCGCACGCGGTCGGTTCCCAGGGGCGATGCCCTTGATCGAGTTGTCCACGGCCATCTGCTGGCCGTCCCCGTATCGCGCCTCGCTCGTCAGCTTCTTGGCGATGGCCGTCTGACGGACCTTCTGCACCGCAGGCAAGAGCAGCCCAATGATGACCGCGATGACCGCGATCACGATGAGAAGCTCGATCAGCGTGAACGCCCGACGGAATAGCTTTGGCATGGGGTGCCTCGGTTCGACGGTTTCGAGTCGCGATCCGTGACGGCGACGCCACTCTATCACTACGCCCTGCGCTTGCCGCGTCAAGCGGGGTTTACGCCTCGTTATCGGGCGGATACATCTCGTTACCGAAGCTTCCGCCTGCAAACGAGACACAGGGTGTTTCCGGGATGGAGGTCATTGCCGGGAGCGCATCCTACCTCGAGGAACGCCCCGCCAGTATGGGCCGTCATCCCCTTAGACGAGGGCAGCGCGGCGTTGATTGGGTGCTGCGGACCGCTCATTTCCCCTATTTTCACATTCTTGCGCGAAATTGTTGCTTTTTTTTTGCACTCCCTAGCTTTCCCCTGACGGTGTGTTCGACGGATCGCCTAGATTCGCCCACCGCCATGTACACTCTGGACGAACGAAGGGAAATGGAATGATGAAGCGTCTGATTCTTCTTCTGTTCGCTCTGGCTCTGCTGCTCGGCGGCGTGGGGCAGGCGAAGGCGGGACTGATGGGGTATGAGGTGGACGTCAGCTTCTACTACCCCAACCGTCCAACTCTCTATCAAGACTTTGGGAAACACTTCGTGAATCCCACTGCATCATGGACGCTGTTTGGTGGTGAGACCACGACCCTCACCAATACGCAAATTCTCTATTATAGTCCACCCGCCGCAGGACAATACCAGACTCAGCCCTTCAACGGTTACGTTTACGACTTCCTCCATTCGGGGAACCTCATCACTGGCGTGACCGTTGATCCGTCCTCAACGCTTTCGGGTTTCACTTCGAAGTACGTCAAGCTCACCTCGGACGGGGCGGGCGGGCAATTCGTTGAACTGGACTTAGGAGGAGGTCTGTTCTTCGGCCCCGATGCCAGCGTCGTTTTGGACGTGACAACGTCCACTTCCGCCGTCCCCGAACCTGCCACGCTGACCATGCTCGGCTTCGGCATCGCCGGTCTGGCCGGATACGGCTGGCGTCGCCGGAAACAGGCCGTGACCGCGTAATTGGATGAGTCACGAGTGAACTCCGAAGAGCCTCGGGTAGCCGCCCGAGGCTCTTTCGTTGCATCGGCCTTAAGAAGCTCGGCCGGGGGAAGAGGGCATAAGTATGGCGCGCCCTCGTCGCGGGGGATATTCACTTCGACTGTCGTAGAGGTGGTCGTGAAGGCGTCGGC
>JANXSH010000843.1 GCA_025356615.1 Planctomycetia bacterium
GTATCGGGGAAAACTATTGGAGCTTCCAGCGAAGCTCGAGCAGAGCCTCGAGGAGTCCAGGGAGGAAACCCGCCAGGCTCAGGAGGAAACCCGCCAGGCTCGGGAGGAAACCCGCCAGGCTCAGGAACAGGCCCGCCGGTCTGACGAGAAGATGGAGCAACTTCGTGCCCAGATGCGAGCTGCCGGGATCGAACCAAACATCTGACGGGGGGGCACGCCATCGAAAGCACGAGGAAGAATTGGTGAGGAACTGTGGGTAGTCGTCGATGGTGGCTACACCAAGAAGACCTTCCTCCAGGGGCCACTCGAGCCGGCTACACGGTGGTCAGCCGTCGGGGCGAGGACGCGGCCCTGCGTTCGCTGCCGGAACCCAAGCCAAAGGGCAGGCGTGGGCCGCAGGCGACCTGCGGCAAAGATCGGATCAACCTGAAGGTGCTAGCGGGCCAGACGCGCGGTTGGGAGGAAGTGGAGTGCGTGCAATACGGCGAGAAAGTGACCAAGATGCTCGAGACGTTCCCGGCGACATGGCCTCCGGCAGGGGGCGTCATCCGCGTGGTGATCGTCAAGGAGGGGGACCGCTTGATCCCGTTCTTCAGCGGCGGTGTCCTTCGATTGAGCCAACGATTGCACACAGGGGCCGTGCCACTGGATGCCACGCCCTCGAGGCGGGGAGGGTCACGATCGCTGTCTACTCTCGGGGAACGCAGGTTCTGGCGTGCCTTTCTAGACAACCAACGTGACCCTCCCCGCCTCGAGGGCGGGGCATCCTAGGCGTAGCTCATGGGGCAATCCGTGGCTCGATCGAAGGACACCGCCGGAGAGGGCTGTGTCCTTCGATTTAGGCATCATGACCAGTTGTACGCAGGCCAAGGAGAACACGGCTCATCCGCAAATTTCCGCCAGCGCGCCGTCGAGTGTCGGATACCGGAAAGGATACCCCAACGCGAGCGCCTTCTGGGGCACGACGCGCTGGCCGTTCGTGACGAGTTCGCCCGCCTTGCCGAGGAGGAGCTTCAAGGCGAAGCCGGGCGTCGGGAGGATCGCGGGGCGGTGCAGCGCCTTGCCCAGCGCCTTCGAGAAGTCGCGATTCGTTACCGGATTCGGGGCGGTGCCGTTGATCGGGCCGACGCATCCGGGGGTGTCGAGCGCGAAGAGGAATAGGCCGACGATGTCGTCGTGATGGATCCACGCCATGTACTGTTTGCCGGACCCGACCGGCCCGCCCACGAACATCTTGAACGGCGTTAGCAGTTTCGCCAGCGCGCCGCCCTTCTTGTCGAGGACGATGCCGACGCGAACCTGAGTCGATCGCACTCCCGCCGCCTCAACGGCCCGCGCCGCCGCTTCCCAATCGACGCAGAGTTTGGCGAGGAAATCACTCCCCGGAGGACTTTCTTCGGTCAACTCCTCGTCGCCGTGCGGCCCGTAGATGCCGATCGCCGAGGCGTTGACGAGCGTCTTGGGCGAGCCGTCGGCCCGGCGCGGCGAACGCATTAGCGCCTGGGCGATGTTGTTCGTACTCTGTATCCGACTATCGACGAGCAACTGCTCGAACGCCGGGTTCCAGCGCTTGCTGAAGACGTTCTCCCCCGCCAGGTGCAAGACGGCGTCGCACCCTTCGACCTTCGCCATCCAGTCCCCCGCGAGCATCGGGTCGCCCTCGACAACCTCGACGCCCTCCCCGAGTTTCTGGCGCGCCGGCCCCGCTGATCGGCTCAAGACGACCGGCACGTCCCCCCGCGCTCGGAGCTTCTGCACGATCCGCGATCCGATCAACCCCGTCCCGCCCGTCAAGAAGACTCGCATTTCCGACTCCCTGGTCCGATAGTCGTTCGTACCATTTATTGATAGAGGTGTGGCTGTGAGAAGGCGAGGCATTCAGGTTTGCGTTGCCGATGGGCGAATGGAAAAAGTAAAATAACTACTCACCCGATTCCCGCAGGAGAGATGGATGTCGAGTCAGACGATCAAAGACGAGGCCAGGCTTATGGTAGACCGCCTACCCGATGACGCCACTTGGGAAAACCTTCAGTATGCAATCACCTTCCGCCAGGCAGTCGAGGCAGGGCTGAAAGACTCACAGGCGGGGCGGACGATTCCCCTGGACGAAGCGCGACGGCAGTTCGGAGCTGCTCGATGAACCGCGCCCTCTGGCTACTCATGGCTTTGCAGATGCGCGGCTGGCTACGCTACCTCGGCAGGAACCTCCGAACGATCCGTGGTGCCCTCCTCGCTCTGGTCGGCTTCTGCGTCTTCGTCCCCTGGATGATAACCGTCCTGTTCGTCCCGACCGCAACCGCAACCGGAATCGAGACGAACCAACTCGGACGATTCGGCCCGGCGGTGTTGTTGCTCTACTGCTTCGTCAACGTCGTCTTCTCCTCGCACGAGCGCGCCATCTACTTTTCGCCTGCCGAGATCCAGTTCCTCTTCACCGGCCCGTTCACGCGGCGGCAGATCCTCGCTTACAAACTGTGTCTCACGCTCACCGTCAGCGTGCCCGTGTCGCTGCTCATGTCGGCGGTCCTCCGCGTCCAACATGGCTGGTGGGTCGGCGTCCTGCTCGGCCTGGCGCTCGTGTCGGTGTTCATGCAGCTCTTCAGCATGGCCCTCGGCCTGATCGCCGGGGCTGTCGGCGAGCATTTCTACAGCCGGGGACGCTGGGTCGTCGGCCTCGTTGTCGTCGGCGCGATTGCATTCATTGTCATCCAGGTCGGCGGGTTCAACTCCCCCACGGCGATGATGGTGCTCGGCGAGACCGTGTTCGAGTCCCAGGCGTGGCATGTCATCACCTGGCCGCTCCAGGCGTTCTTCGACGTGATGCGCGCCCAGCGATTCGCCGATCTGCCCGCGCCGCTCGGCATCGCCTCGGTAGTCCTGCTCGGCGTGACGTTCGGCATCTTCGCCCTGGACACCCACTACCTCGAGGCGTCGGCGGCGGCGAGTTCCCGCCTCTACGCCCGCATCCAGCGGATTCGCGGCAAGCAAGTCACGGTCGATGCGCCGTCCCGCCCCGGCAGGGCCGGGTTCGCGGTGCCGACGCTCCCCTACTGGGGCGGCATCGGGCCGATCTTCTGGCGGCAACTGACCTCCGCGATCCGCAGCATGGGGCGCGTGCTGCTCATCCTGTTCCTCTTCGCCATCGCCTTCGGCGGCCCCATGCTCGCCTCCGGCCTCGACAACGCGGACGGCATCGTGCCGATGCTGGCCGGCGTCGGCGTCTGGCTGTCGGTCTTCCTCACGACGCTCGTCCCGTTCGACTTTCGCGGCGACATCGACCGCATGGCGACGCTCAAGACCCTCCCCGTCGTCCCCTGGCGTCTGGCCGTGGGCCAACTCCTCACGCCGACGCTCGTCTATAGTGGACCCCGATAACTGGACCACTCGATAAGCTATCGAGTGGCCCAAGAAAGGGGAACGAAATGGGACGACAGCGGAAGAACTACTCGGCGGCGTTCAAGGCTCAGGTCGCGCTGGCTGCGATCCGAGGCGACTGC
>JANXSH010000848.1 GCA_025356615.1 Planctomycetia bacterium
CAACCCGGCTCGCGCTGCGGCCCGGCGATGCGATCTGGTCAGGCGGCAGGACGAGCCTACAATGTGGGTAGAAGTTTCCACTGCGGCGAACCCGAGAAGAGGGGCGATTGATGCCGATTGTCAGTATCGTGATGGGGGCCTTGCTCGTCGGCCTGGGGGCCTACGGCTACACGGCGAGTGATACGAAGAGCATCACCGCCTGGATCCCGGCCTTCGTGGGAGGGCCGCTCATCCTGTGCGGCCTGATCGCCCTCAAGGAGAGTCTGCTCAAACATGCCATGCACGCCGCAGCGATGCTCGGCGTGATCGGCTTCTTGCTCGCTGCGGGCCGATTGGGCATGCTGGCCGCGAAAGGCACCCTCGACCTGACGCAGCTCGGCGGTCAGTCCCTCGCGGGCATGGCCGCCTTATGCGCCATCTTCGTCGCCCTGTGCGTCAAGTCGTTCATCGACGCCCGGAAACGCCGCCAGGCTCGTGAGGCCGGCGCGTGATTCAGGGCTTCGCTTTCCATTCGATCACCGCGCCGTACTTGCCGACCTGGTCGTAAGGTGGGTAGTTGCGATATTCGCCCATCCCGACGAGGATGATCGACTTCAGCTTCCCCGTAATAGCGTCGCAGGTGCCGACTCCATCGAGCTTTACGTCGCCGTTGATCTCCTTCCCCTTGTTGGGGGGGAATATCCAGACGTGCGCGCCGCTGATTCGGCCCGTGAATCGCAAATAGGCGATTCCCCGGCTGACGCGCTCGACCTTGCCCTCGAGTTTCGCGAGCGTCACTTCGTCGGCCTGAGCCAGGGTGTTGGGATCGCTATTGGGTGACAACACTTTGTGCAGGTGTTTCGCGTCGGTCGCGGGCACCTTCCAGGTCATCCCGGCCTTCGCCTTGGCGATGCCGAACTTCGACAGTTGTTCCGAAGTCAGTACGACGCTGTCGAACGCCGGCCCGCCGATCCCGCGTTTGTCGAGGCCGAGGTGCATGTAGCGGAGGGTGACGGCGAGGACGGCGCTGCCGTCCGCCCTCGTCCCTATCCCTCGATCGTCCAGCGCCGTGAGCTTCATCGCGGGCCGTTGTGTGATCTCGCCAAAAGCTTTGACGCCCGCGTCGATCTGATCGCGGAGGTCTTTGGCCCAGAGCTTCACGTCTTTGGGCGGCTCGGCCTGGTTGGCCAGGACCTTCCCCTTGGGGTCGATGACGTAGATGCCCTGATACTGATTGGGTCGCTGCTTTCGGATGTCGCGGTACAGGTCGCCGGCAGCCGATTTCTCGTTCGAGATCGATTCCCGGTTGATCGCCACGGGTACGCATTGACGCGAAATCGCTTTGATGACCTCGTCGTCGGACAAAGGGCCCTCACGGAGCCTCGCGCCATAGCCTCAGCAACGATCCAGAGGCTCGTTGTCCACGACCCACACGCAGAGGGGCCGCTTCTCTTTCGCCGCCACCGCGACGGCCTCGTCGAGCTTGGTCATCCACGGCACGCGCTTCCATTTCTGTTCCGATTCGGTCGGCACGATCGCCTTGTAGTAGAGCGCCTTGGTGTCCGGCAAGCGATCGACATCGTCCGCCGACACGATCATCGGCAGCGCCAAGACGACGCCGGCCATGAGGCATTTCATTCGCGTGAACATGGGATCCTCTCGTGGGTAGGTGACTGACAAAAAAGTTGATTCAACCACGGATGACACGGATGACACGGATCAATACCAAGAATTAGTTGAGGCACTATTTCCACTCATGTCTTTTATCCGTGCCATCCGTGTTATCCGTGGTTCATTTCTCCATTCGTCTCATTCGCTGCGTTCCAGGCCGAGTAGCGTCAGGTCGTCTTCCTGCGGCCCTGGGCCGAACAGGTCGCGGGTCAGTTGGGCGATGAATTCCTGCACGGGCAAGTCTCGGTGCCGGGCGGCACAGGCGACGAGACTATCGACGCCCGGCTCGTGGCCCTCGAACCGAGCGCTGTCCACGCCGTCGGTGTAGAATAGTAGCTTATCACCGGTCTGGAGTTGGTGCGACCCGCAAGGATAATTCGCGTCGTGGACGCCGAGGAGCAGTCCCTCTTGCTTCCAGAGTCGAGGCGCGCCCTCCTTCGGGATATAGACCGGGTAGGGGTGGCCGGCGCGTGAGAACTGGAGTGTCCCCTCGACGTGGTTGAATAGCGCGTAGACCATCGAGATGAACGGCTGTTCGCTGAGTTGCTGGTCGATCAGGTCGCGGTTGAGCTTGTAGAGGACTTCGTCCGGCGGCAGGAGGCGGTATTGGCTCCCGAAGACCTCCTTCGTTTTGACGCCCTTCTTGACGAAGATGGTCAACAAACTCGCCGCCACGCCGTGACCCATCACGTCGGCGACGTAGAAGCCGACGTGCTTCTCGTCGAGGCGGAAGATGTCGTAGAAGTCGCCGCCGACCCGCCCGCACAACAGGTAGTGGACCGCGAAGCGGACGTGCGGAACCTGCGGCATGGTCTGCGGCAAGAAGCTCGTCTGGATCCGCTGGGCGAGTTCGAGTTCCTGGTCGATCTGCTGATACGCCGCCTGGAGGCGCTTGTTGATCCGGTGGATCTCCGCCGTCTTCTCCGTGAGGCGCTCGTGGATCTCCTTCGTCCGCACCAGGGCACGCGCCTGGGCGAGCAACTCCTCGTCGATGAAGGGGCGGAGCAAGTAGGCGTCGGCCCCAGCGGCGAAACACGCCAGCCGGGTCCGGGGCGACGCCTCGGCGAGGATGAACAGCACCGGCAGGATCGTGTCCTCGATCCGGCTCCTCAGACGACGGCACAGGTCGAGCGCCTTGGCCGTCTGCTCGCCCATGTCGATCACCACCAACTGGAATCGGGCGAGGTCGTCGGGGTCCGGCGAGCCGATCAGATGACTCGTGAGGGTACATCCCCGCGCATCGAATTTCTGGCGAATCTCGTCCAACGCTGCGGCGCTCGCCGCGCTGACGAGGATGCGAACCCGATCAGGTGCTTGCATGCGATTCTCCGCCGAGGGGGACCTGATTCGGACACGATCAGCGGGCCTGTCTATTAGACGCGGTCCGAAGACCGGATGCGTCCGTGTCTCGGGGAGATTGTATGAGAACTGGCCTGCGTCATGACCGGAGAGCCAACAACTGACTCGCGTAGGCGGTGAGGTGCCCGATGTGATCGCCGAAATGCGTGAAGGTCATCCGGCGACGCAAGGGCTCGTCAATCGCTCGGCCGCCGACGGCGACGGCGACCCGCGCTCGTTCGGCGTGCTTGTAGAACGCCTCGTATTCGTGCAAGAACGATTCGACATCCGCGATGTGGCTGCACGACAACCAGACCAGGCGCGGGCGGAGGTCCGTCATCGCCCGGCGGAGCGAGTCGAAGGGCGTGTTGGGGCCGATGTTCTGGACACGCCAGCCGATCTCTCGGAGGGCCATCGCGACCAGGAGGTTCGCCAGGATGTAGTGGTCGCCCTCCGGCCCTCCCCCCAAAGCGAGGGGCGTATCTTCCGTGACGGGGTGGGCCGCCTGGATGCGTGCCTCGAGGGCCAGCAGCGGCGAAAGGCAGAGTTGGGTGGCCCGGTGCTCGTGGTAGATGTCCACCTCTCCCGAAAACCAGCCGTGGCCGACGCAGGCCATGACGGGGGAGATGACCTGGTCGGCGAGCGTGGAGATGGAATGGCCCGCCTGATGGGCGTCGAG
>JANXSH010000939.1 GCA_025356615.1 Planctomycetia bacterium
TCCCGAAAGATTTGCCCCACCCGGTCTCGCTCACTTCGCCTTCCAGCGGAACGCGCTGATCGCCTTGAGTTCGCGGACGAAGACCTCGTCCCCCGCGACGGCGAGGTGGCCCCAGGTCTCCTGTTTGCTGACCGGGCGCTCGTCGAGCAACTCGAACTTCTCGGGGTTCGCCTTCAAAAGGTAGAGGGTGCCACGCTGGTCGAGTGCCAGAATCTTGTCGCCCTGCGCGACCATGCTCCAATACTTGCCGTAGGCTTTCGTCGTCGTCCAGGTGGGCTTGCCCGTTTCGAGATCGACGCAGGCGACCCTCTGGTTCTTCAGGTGCATGTAGGCGTGCTTGCCGACGACGACCGGGCTGGACATGTACGCATCGATCGGCAACGTCCAGGCGTTGGAGACGGCGAGTCCGTCGTCGCCCTTCTTGATGTCGTAGCGGTAGGTCTTGGCCCCGTAGGCGCTGGTGAAGACGGCATCCTTGTAGACCGTGGGCGTGAGGATGTTCATCCCCTTGTTGGCGGGGATGGGCTGCTTCCAGAGGGCCTTGCCTTCGGCCATTTCCACCCCGGCGAGGACGGTTCGCGTCTGGACGACGACCTGCCGTTTGCCCGCGAGGGTGGCGATGATCGGCGACGAGAAGGCGCTGCCGTACTGGTCGGTGTCCTCCACGAGGGTGCGCCAGACCGTCTTGCCGGTCTTCTTGTCGAGCTTCAGGAACGACGAGGCCGCCTGGACGTAGACCGCGTCGCCCTCGACGAGCGGCGAGCAGACGAACCCGAAGGCAGGCAGGCCGGTCTTGTGTCGCTCTCTCAGGTCGGCCTTCCAGCGCTCCTTGCCGTTGGCCGCGTCGATGCAGACGAGGACATCGCGGATGCCGGCGACGTAGAGGCTTTCGCCGTCGTAGGCGGGCGTGGCGCGGATCCAACTGCCGTTGGAGCGGGCGAAGAACGGGACGCTCATGGACCCCGTCCACGAGTGTTCCCACATCTGCTTGCCCGTCTTGCGGTCCAGCGCGCGGACGACCTCTTTCTTGCCGCCCTTCGTCTCGGCGACGAAGACGCGGTCGGCGGCCACGACCGGGCCGGGGTAGCCTTCGCCCACCTCGACCCGCCAGATCGGCTCGAGGATTTTGTCTTTCAGAGTGTCCGGCCAGGCCGGGCCGCCGACGATGCCGTCGCGGTTCGGCCCGCGCCATTGGGGCCAGAGGGCCGGGGGGATCTCCTTCGGGGCCGGGTCTCGGGCGTCGCCGGCCGAGAGGCCAGCGATCATCACGATCAGGCAAACGAACAGGGGAAGTCTCACGGCTGATCTCCTGGCGCGCGGTCATGAATGTCTGATGGACATCCATAGACCGATCACCCCGACGATGTCGAGCGGTTCTTCCGATTTATCGGGCGTCACTCGTCGCGGAAGTGGCCGACGATCTCGAGCCGATGGCCGCGCACCTCGAAGCCGAGTCGTCGCAGCTCGGCGACGAGGTCCGGCGCGAGGCGGTCGATCAGGTCGGGGGCGTAGGACAAAGGCAGGTCGCGTACGACGCCGGTGCGTTCGCAGCGTAGGTGGTAGTGCGGCGAGGATCGCCCGTCGTAGCGGACGGGGCCGCCGAGGTCGTCGGCGAGGCGGGCGGCGAGTCGGGCCGCGACGAGGGCCTCGAGCGCGTTGTAGACCGTGGCGAGGCTCAGGTTGGGGATGTGGAGCCGGACGGCGGCGAACACCTGCTCGGCGGTCGGGTGCGAATCGACCGACCGCAGGTACGCGAAGACCCCGGCCCGCTGGCGCGTGTAGCGCCGCCCGGTCCGCTCGAGCGCGCCGCGCAGGTCCGTCTCGGTCGTCGATTCGTGTTCGGGTAGGCCGTCCATCGAGGATTACTCTACCCCTGCGGTCGGCGATGTCCAGGGGGCCGACTTTTCCGGCGGGGAGGGCATGTCGGACTGGGCGAAGGGGAGGATCTGGATGGACGGACCCGCTCGGCTCTGATAATGGTGTAGGTTGACACCGAATCGGCCTTCGCGGAGAACCGGACCCATGTGGTTCAGCACCCTCATCCTGAAGAACATCATCCGCCGACCCCTGCGGTCGATCCTGACCGTCGTCGCCATCGCCATCGCCATCGGCTCCGTGGTGTCGCTCGTCGGCGTGGCGCGGGGCTTCGAGCACTCGTTCCTCGAACTGTATGAGAAACTGGATGTCGATATGCTCGTCGTGGCCAAGGGGCAGGCCAAGAACGGTGCGTTGCCCGAAAAGCTCGGCGAGGACATTAGCAAACTGCCGGGCGTGCAGGCTGTCATTCCTGGGCTAGTCGATGCTTATTCTCTGCGCGAATATGGCGTCGCCACGGCGATCGTCAACGGGTGGGTGCCCGAAACGCTCGCCTTCAACCACCTGCGCATGATTAGCGACCCCGAGCATGGATTGAAGAAGGGCGACAAGGGGCGCGTCCTCCTCGGGTCGATCATTGCCAGCAACATGAACATGCGCGTCGGCGACAAATTCGAACTGACACCGGGCGAGTGGTTCGAGGTCGTGGGGATCTTCGAGAGTTTCAGCGTCTTCGACAACGGCTCGATCATCATGCCGCTCGAGGAACTCCAGCGTATCCAGGACAAGCCCGGCAAGGTGACGGGCTACAGCATCGTCTTTACCCCGGAGGGCAAGAAGATCATTCCCGACATCCGCAAGGAGATCGAAGAACTCATGCCGAACATCCGGGCACTGCCGATCCGCGAACACCTCGACGCGCTGCCCGAACTCCAGATCGCCAAGGCGATGGCCTGGCTGACCTCGGCGATCGCCCTGGTCATCGGCCTGTTCGGCATGATGAACACCATGGTCATGTCCGTCCACGAGCGGACGCGCGAGATCGGCATCCTGCGCGCCGTCGGCTGGCGGCCGCGTCGGGTGCTGCGCCTGGTGCTGTTCGAGGCGATCGCGCTGTCCCAGCTCGGGGCCGTCGTCGGCGTCCTGGGGTCGGTGGCCATCCTGTCGATCCTGACGCGGTTCCCGCTGGTCAACGGGATCATCGAGGGCAAGCTGAACTGGACGCTCGCGGCCTACGGCTTCGTCATCGCCGCGTTGGTCGGCCTGCTCGGGGGCATCTTCCCCGCACAGCGAGCGGCGAGGCTGATGCCGACCGCGGCGCTACGGCAGGAGTGACGTGGCGGCCAGACCCGGTCGACACTGAGTGGCTACACGTTAGGAAGCCTACATGCGATCCCAATCAGGTGTTGCACCAGGTCTGGCTGTGGACCTCCTCGTGTCGATGCGATTCATGTGCCACGGAGGATGCGGTCGTAATCGGCATGCGAACCGATCTGGGTGAGTGCCCATCATCAGGATAGAAGCATGGCCCACGCCGCCTGGCGATACTCTTTGGTCTTCCCGGTGGAACGAAGCGACTCACTTACTGGGCCAACTCTTGGACTTCATCGCTTGAAGAGTGCTGATTTCGGCCCCGTGGGGTGCTTTGCCTGGTTCGTCGCGTTTCGGTCCATTAGAAGCCCGACATCACTCGATGACATGGAACAGCATGCCGTTGTTTGAGGTGCCTTTGCCGTTCCATTTGATCGTTCGGGTATGGGGCGGCTGGGCTGGACGAACCACCTTCCCCTCTTTGGATTTGCGTTCCGCCCACTGATCCACCACTTGGATGCCCTCGGCGTTCTGCCCCAAGTAGAGGGCGGCGTGGCCCGTGTACTTTCCATTGACGAAGGTCGCGATGGCGGTGCCTTCTTTGAGGCTCGCGCCCTTTACAACCGCCCCCTTCTTCCAATTCTTAGTCCCGGCGGTGATGTTCGCTGCCTTTTTCACCAAAGTCACGCACTCGCCGTTACCCTCCAGAGGCTTTCCCGCCCAGTTCTTCGGGTTGGGGGCGATGTGATCAGCGAAAGCCGATTGTGCTGCCGCGAGAAGGACGAACAGGCCAATAGCTCTCGAACAGTTATAGCTCTCCATACGGTCTCTCCATTCATTCGCGAAGTTGTTGGGTTAGCGCCACTATGCGCCAAGATGCTGTCGCGTTTATTGCCTTGCTTTTGGTGCTACCACTCGTCTTCGGTCAATTCTACTAGCTTGTCTGTCTCGGTCAAGCATCTCCCTCCTGTCAATCATCACCGAGTCAGCCTGTTCAGCCTGCCCTGCCGTCGGCACCGCTTACGATCTCATCTCCCTTTCCGACAACCCGTTCCGCTCATTTCGGCGCTTCGTCTAGTCGCGCGGATCGTACTTCGATACCCTGTCTCCGAGCCGATCATGGCAGGAACACATCATGCACTACGACCACACCGCGATCCCCGACGCCGAGTTGCCCCAGGCGGTCGAACCCGTCTTCGCCCACGTCGTGACCACCTACGCCAGCGAGGTCAACAAGACCGTGACCATGTGGCGGGCGATCCCCGACGCGCTGCTCGAGTTCCGCCCCCACGAGAATACCAACACCCTGCGCACGATCCTCGTGCATCAGCTCCTCTCGGAGCGGCGGTTCTTCGCCGAGTTCGCCGGACTCGACGAGCCTCCCGTCGCGGAACTGTTGCCGGTCGGGGACAGTCCCACCGTCGCGGCGTACATCGAGAACTACGTCCGGTTCGCCCGGCGTCGGCTCGTCCAGTTCGCCCAGGGGACGACCGCGTGGTGGCTCATGCCGCGCCAATTCTTCGGCGGCCTCGAGCGCGAGCGCATCTGGGTGTTCTGGCGGCGCGTGCTGCACACCTGCCACCACCGCACGCAGGTCCAGACCTGGCTCCGCCTCGCCGAACAACACGTCCCCGCGATCTACGGCCCGTCGGGCGACGTGAAATGGGCCGAGGCGGACCCGACGTATTCGCTCGAGGCGGCGGGGCGCGGGGCGACCAAGGGTTCGTAGATGCACATCGTCGGCGTGATGGGGCCGGTCGTCGTTCTGACAACCCTGACAGCGTTCCCGCTGATCCCTGGAACCGTCGGCAAGAGGAGTAGAATCTTGCACTGTGTAGGATGAGAGATACAATAAATGGAAGTTAGAATGGAGAGGTTCTTCCCTCTCCCGCAGGCATCGACAAGGGGGCAAGGGCATGTCTGTACCACAGTCGCGTTACTCCGCCAACGAGACGGCACGCCGTGGGGACGATATCTATGAGCGTACGATCCGTCCACAGGCGGAAGCGACACACCACGGGAGAGTGGTCGCCATTGATATCGAGACGGGAGCATACGCCATCGACGACACCGCCTTGGCTGCCGTCCGATGTCTGCGCGTTCGACACCCCAATGCCGCCGTATGGTTCGTGCGGGTTGGCCATCGTGTCCTGCACCGCATCTGAGAGTGTCCTCTCTGGAGCATGTGGTGAAATTATTGATCGAACCAGTTCGGCAGCCGAGGCGTCCGGACCCAGAACTAACCCTGGAAAGCAACCTTGCGGCACCGTTGTGCTACTTCGCTTGGTTAGGCGTGACCTCGCTGCTCAGAATGGGATCGCGTCGTCGTCCATGCCCGAATCAGCCACGCCATAAGGGTATGCCCACTCCTCATCCTCGCACACTGGCAACGAGACCGGGAACGCTGACATTCTCTCGCCGAACACCCGCTCGAATGTCGGGCGGAACTCCGGCTCCCGATGGGGCGACCTCGCCCGTACCCGCTCATAGACTTCGACCATGCGGTGCAGCGGTAGGATTCGGTCCAAGAACTCCAGGCTGGATACCAGCATGTCGATGTCGCCGTTCTTGCTGGCTTCCCGCACGAACTCGTAGGTGACGTTGTCCCGAAACGCCGGTATCTGCTCCCACGCCTCAGCGATCCACTCGTCCGAGACCGGATGGCCGCCGCAGTAGTACCAGTAATTCGGATCGGCGAAGAAGTCTTCTCGCGTCATCGCATCTCCTGCCGTCTACACTCATGGTTCAGTCGTACATTGGCGTTCACTTCGAACCGGTTGTTTTTCACACCCCCACGAATTTGAATCCTAACCGCTCGTTTTCCCTGTCAATGACTTTCCGTTCTCCAAGACTGCTCCTTGCCCAGTCTTCCATTCCTTGCTCGATCGACATCTTGTGCTAATTCTACCCACTCCCGAAGCCTTCCCCTAGTCACGAAAGCCGTAACTCGATACTTTGCCCCTCGTCGAATGCCGTCAACCCATTCTACTCACGAACCGATCGATCTGACGATTTCACTTCCTCTTCGGCGGATTCTCAAATGCACATCGTCGGCGTGATCGATCTGATGGGCGGCGTCGTCGTGCGGGCCATCGCCGGTCGGCGCGAGGCGTACCAGCCACTCCCCCAATCGGCCCCGCTCGCGGTCGCCGAGGCACTCCTCGCGCTGGGCGTTCGCGAACTCTACGTCGCCGACCTCGACGCCATCGCGGGGGCGGAGCCGACGTGGCACATCCTCGAATCGCTGCTCACTCTCAGCGTTCCGCTCTGGGTCGATGCGGGCGTGCGTAACCCAGAGCGGGGTGTCCTGCTCGCGCAGAGGGGCGTCGAGCGTGTCGTCGTCGGTCTGGAGTCGGTGCCGGACCCCGAGACGTTGGCCCGCCTGGTCGAGCTTCTGGGCGATCGCCTCGTCTTCTCGCTCGACCTGCGCGAGGGCCGACCCCTCGGCGGCTGGCCGATGGCGGACCCGTTCGCCATCGCCGAAGAGGCGATTCGGCTCGGCGTCCGACGAATCCTCGTGCTGGATCTGGCGCGCGTCGGCGTCGGCGGCGGGCCGGGGACGGCGGACCTCTGCGCTCGGCTCGCTTCCCTCCCCGGCATCGAGGTCAGCGCGGGCGGGGGCGTTCGGGGACGAGCGGACCTCGAGCAATTGCGGTCTCTCGGCGTCGAGTCGGCGCTGGTCGCCTCGGCGCTGCACGACGGGCGGTTGACACCAGAGGATGTCGCCGAGTTCCGTTCGTAACGCCGCAAAGATCCCCCATTCTCGTTATTTCGCCCACTCCCCCGTTGACTCGGGCACGATCGACGTGTCTGATAGACGTGGCACGTCGCGCATAGTCGGCCCAATCCTCCCACCCGGTGCCGAACGTCGCCGTGACTCTTGGAGACCCCCAACGTGTTCAGGTTATCCCGGTCGATCCCGATACTCGTCGTCGCGGCCTGCGTCTGTACCCCGCTTTCCGCGCAGGAGAAGCGAGCGGAACTGTTCGTCGTCGCGCGAAAGACTGCCCTGATGTCCTACACCACGGACAGCCCTTCCGAGGTCATCACCCTCGACCCCGGCGACCTCCTTCGGCTGACCCCGACCGACGGGACGGCGGCCAAGCACATGCGCTACGTCACCGTGATCGACCGCCGCAAGACGCCGCTCGTCGGTTGGGTCGATGTTCGCCGTTGTCACACGTTCGCGGGCGGCGTCCTGCCCGCGCCGTCGGAGGCGATCTCGTCCGACGATTATCCGCCGGTCCTCCCGGCCCTCATTCGCCGTGAGCCGGAGCGCGTCCAGCAGGCGTACAAGGATGTCGAGGCGACCATCGCACTGAACAAGAAGCTGAAGAAGGAACTCCCCGAGCCGTACTTCCTCCGCGCCAAGTTGTGGACGATGGTCAAGAACTACGACCTCGCTCTTCGCGACTACGTCACCGCGTCGGCCCTCGTCAAGGACAGCAAGCTCGACCCCGTGCGCTACGTCACCTACTTCGACGGCATGACGAAGCTCCTCGACGGCCTCGACCGCGTCCCCAAGGCACCCGACGCCGGCAACGCGACCTACCACTACAACCAGGGCCGGTCGGCCTTCTGGGCGAAGGACTACGCCAAGGCGATGCTCTACTTCGACGACGCCATCTCCCTCGACCCGACGGAGCCGCTCTACTGGTACTATCGCGGCATGATCTTCCGCAACCAGGGCAACGAACGCCGCGCCGTCCATGATATCCGCCTCGGTGCTAACATGGAGCGCATCAACCGCCGACAGGGCCGAAATTCGGACTACCTGCTCCTCGCGCTCGAGCGCGTCCAGGGGCCGATGCGGTTGTGGCTGAACAAGATCCGCAAGGGCGATCACGAGACGCGATGAACGGGCCACGCGAAGACCTAACCCCCTAACCCCCTTCCCTAAAAGGAAGGGGGGACCAGACTCGAACCTGTCTGGCTCCCCCTCCTCTTTAGGGGAGGGGGTTGGGGGGGTGGGGTCAGTCTTACACCGACTTCCACCCAAGAGACATCCACCCCATGCCTACCTCGATTCGCACCGCGCGGACCTGGCTCGCCGGCGTCGCCCTGGTCGTGATCGCCGTCGTCGTCCAGCAGACGCAATCCAACGTGGCCCGACGCCCCGCGCGTGAGGATCGCCCGGCCCCGATCGAGGGAACCTCTCTCGACACCTTTACTCTCGCTCGGCTCTACCTGCACGCCCGCCAGCCGGTCGATGCGGCGAAGCTCTTTCAGCGTCTCTGGAAGTCCGACGAACCAACGGTCTCCCGCGAGGCCCTCGCGGCCTACCTCGGCGTGTGTGCCGAACTCCAGGGCGACTACGCTGAGGCGCGGGCGTGGTATCAGAAGGCGGGCGACTACTTCGCCTACGCCTCGGCGCGATTCCCGCGCGAGGCGCGTGTCGTCGCGATGGCGTTTCGTCCGCCCGAAGAGCCGCCCTCCGACGAGGTTCGCCAGAAGATCCTCACGAAG
>JANXSH010000867.1 GCA_025356615.1 Planctomycetia bacterium
CATAGCGTTCTGCTCCTCTACATCGAACAAGGTAATCTGTATCAGAAGCGGGTTAGTGAATTCCCGCTCATTCCGCTGTACATAAGCCCTGCCGACCCTACGATTGACCCGAAAGGTCCCCATGCCAACCTACGAATACGAATGCGACAGCTGCGGTCATCGATTCGACGAGTTCCAGTCGTTCAAGGACGAGACGCTGAAGACGTGCCCCAAGTGCGCCAAGGATACGCTCCGGCGTCTCTTCGGCACGGGGGCCGCGATCCTGTTCAAGGGGTCGGGGTTCTACGAGACGGACTACCGCAGCGAGTCCTACAAGAAGGCCGCCAAGGCGGATCAGGACTCGTCGGGCGGATCGACGAGTAAGCCCGCACCCGCCAAGGACGCCGGATCGACGGGCACTACACCGACGGAAGCGCCGAAGACCGACCCGAAACCCTCCCCCCCCAAGACCTGATCGCCGATGAGTCCCGCATCCTGTTCGATCTGCGGCCATGCCATGCCGGGGGTTCCGCGCGCGTGGCCCGAGTACCCGTTTTGTAGCAAGCGGTGCAAGACGATCGACCTCGGCCGCTGGCTGGGAGAGTCGTACTCCATCACGGCGGCGGACCAGGAGCCTGAGCAGAACGAACCTGCGGAGGATCCGTCCGAAGACTCTTGAGCCTGCCGACCTCCGTCGACGGTTCGGCAAGGCATGTCGATACGGAACGCCTTCTGTTTTTTCGTTCGTCCCAAGCGATGTGCCGTGTGGGTGTGGGAAAACTTTCGGGAGGGAAGCCCTCCGCCCGCCACCAGGGCGCTCTCCGCTCCTGGCCTATTTCTGCTGTAACGGATATTACCTCGGCAGGGCCAGACCGCACCCCCACAACCTCCCTCTCCCAGCAGGGAACTCTTGCAAGGAGTGGTCGTATCTACATCACCAATCGTTGCCCAACACTTCGCCACTGTCCGGCGTCACCGCCGCCCAATAGGTACTCTCCGACATGCCCGCCGCCAGGATACGGATACTCCCGTCAGCAAGCGCAACGAGGATCCCATTGCGGTGAGTGCTTTGAGCTAGCCTATTCTCGCACTCACTGATCTTGGGTGCAATTTGGAAGGTCAGCCCCGGTCGTGAGCTGGTCGTAAAGGGCGGCGAGCCGGTCGTGATCGGGTAGGCATCGCCATATTCCTTATCCGCAAAAGTGGCCTGGCGAGTTATCCCCAATATCCCAAAATACCCAAGCACTATATCCTGATGGAGACCATTACAGACTGCGTAGTGTTCGGCGAAAAGGATTGTGTTCGAGGTGCCGTCTTGGAACCCCGATTCAAGCGTTCGCTGCTGTCGGAACACGACCGCATTCGATGCGTAGCTGGTGATGGTGTTCAGTTTCCGTGTCGGTAGCGAAGGGTCGGCAGGGCTTATGTACAGCGGAATGAGCGGGAATTCACTAACCCGCTTCTGATACAGATTACCTTGTTCGATGTAGAGGAGCAGAACGCTATGAGTGGGCACACTTGTGAGGTAGGGCAGTCGCCCGCCGTTCTGGTCGGCATAGAGATGCGTAGCAAGGCCGATCTGCTTGAGGTTGTTCGTACTCTTCATCCGAAGGGCAGCTTCCCGCACTTTTTGAACCGCAGGAAGGAGTAGCCCGAGCAACACGGCGATGATGCCGATGACCACCAGCAACTCGACGAGCGTGAAGGCTTTCCTTTTCATGTCGCACCTTCTTCCTTGAACGATCTCTTGTGAGCAACAGGGAGGACTATGGATGTCCAATCCTCCCCGAATGCGGCATTTCGACTCAGCTAGGGCAGACTCAACGTCTTCCGTGCCCCAGCCACAGGATAGGCTATCGTGCCCAAGCCCGTGTCCGCCTGGACACTTGGAGTGATGTCGTAGTTCTGGGCCGGATTCGGGAAGTTGGCCAGGGGCAGTTCTAGGGACCACGTTCCGTTCGCAGCGAGGGTGACGATATTGGGCACGACGGTTCCGCCTGCCGTCGGCACGATGGTGACGGACACTTTGTTGTCAGCACTCACCCAAGGGTTTTTGAACGCGACCGTTCCAGCCATCGTCAACTTGCCGCCAGCCTTCTTCGGCTCCGTGGTCCAAGTCAGAACCACATCGGTAGATCCGGGCGTGTAGCTTCGGCCATGTTCTGTGTTGTGAAGAGGATTATCACGGCAGCAAGCCCGGCTGTTCTCAACATGCGAGTACATCCAAGTTGTGAAGCGACGTGAGATGTAAATAATAACGTATACGAACCTTTATCCCTTGTCAATACTATTTTTCGTCTTTGCCGATTATTCCTCTTAAAGGCGTGATATTATTGTAAAAGTTAGCCCAAAAGCGAAACCGCCGGTACGGCGTTTCAACGACCGCCTCCGTCCTTCCCTCTGGATAGAGTGACGTGCTGGTGGTGCCCTCGCGTTGCCCGACCCACCCTACTCCAGCCAGCTATACGGATACGTCGGGTCGTCCATTCCCATCCCGAGCGTCGTCACCAGCAGCGGGCGAATCGTGTCCACCATCACGGCGGCGGACCAGGAGCCTGAGCAAAACGAACCTGCGGAAGATCCGTCCGAAGACTCTTGAGCCTGCCGACCTCCGTACTCGAGCCGGATCGCGGAACACGAGGAGACGGGACGGCAGGCTCTCGCCGAATCGGCGATGCCTCATCCCGACCCCAGCGCCGACTCCAGCGACTCGGCACCGACGAGCGGCTCCTGACAGGCGAAATTCTCGCACAGGTACGTCGTCACCTTGCCTTCTTTCGCCGTCTTGCCCGCGAGCAGCGGGACTCGATCGCCGAGACCGACGGCGACGGCCTTGCCGGGGCGGAATCGCGACTGGATCGCACGCAGGACGCGGCGCGTCTCGTCGGCCTGGGGGTCGCCGACGATGGCGAACTCCTGCACCGGGCCGAGGTAATAGTCCAGCGCGATGAGCATCTGGGCCGTCGCGAAGGGCCGCGACTCCATCAATTCGGCGTACAGGCCCAGCGTCGTCTCGGCGCGGGCGAGCAGGTCGGCGTCTCCCGTCAGTTTGACCAGGCGCAACAGCGCCGTGACGGCCACACTGTTCGCCGCCGGGGTCGCGTTGTCGTGCGGATCCTTGCCGCGCGCGATCAACTGCTCGTGGTCGTTGCCGGTGTAGAAGAACCCGCCCTCCTTGTGGTCCCAGAACTGCTCGATCATCACCCGCGCGATGTCGCGCGCCTCGTCGAGCCGGCGCGGCTCGAACGTCGCCTCGTAGAGCGAGACGAGCGCCTCGAGCAAGTAGGCGTAGTCCTCCAGGTAGCCGTTGAGCTTCGCCTCGCTGTTCGGCGAGCAGGTGCGCAAGAGTCTCCCGTCGGGTGTCCGCATCTTCGAGAGGACGAAGTCGGCGGCGCGGGAGGCGATGACGGCGTATTCGGGACGATCGAGGACGGCGGAGGCCGTCGCGAACGCCGTTATCATGAGGCCGTTCCACGCGGTCAGCGTCTTATCGTCGAGGGCGGGGTGGATGCGGTCCTCTCGCCTGAGCCGGAGCTTCTTCCGGCAACCGAACAGGGTCGTTCGCAACTCTTCCTCGCTCTTACGATACCTCAAGGCGAGGTCGGCGAGCGAGTGGTCGAGGTGGAGGATGTTCTTCGGCGTCGCCGGGTCGTGCGGGTCGGTCCAGTTGCCGCCCGGCTTCACGTTGTAGCATGCGAGGAACAGCGGCGCGTCATCGCCGAGGGTCGCCTCGATCTCTTGCTGCGTCCAGACGTAGAACTTGCCCTCGACGCCCTCGCTGTCCGCGTCGAGGGTGCTGAAAAACGGGCCATCGGGTCGGGTCATCTCTCGGCCCACCCAGCCGAGCGTCTCCTCGACGACACGCGCGTAGAACGGGTCATGCGTCGCCTGATATCCCTCCAGGTAGGCGACCGCGAGGAGGGCGTTGTCGTAGAGCATCTTCTCGAAGTGCGGCACGAGCCAGCGGTCGTCCGTGCTGTAGCGCGCGAAGCCGCCGCCGAGGTGGTCGTAGATGCCGCCCATCGCCATGCGGTCGAGCGTGTGCCGGGCCATGTGCAGCGACGCCTCGTCCTCGAAGCGTTTCGCCAAGCGCAGCAATAGGCGAATGTCCATCGGGTGAGGGAACTTCGGTGCCTGCCCGAACCCGCCGTGGCGCGGCTCGTAGGCGCGGGCGAGCGCGTCCTTCGCCCCTCGCAACAAGTCGGCGTTCAGCGCCCCAACGGACCCCGGCAGCGATCCCATCCCCTGGAGGTGTTGTGTCACCTCGGCGGCGGCCTGGTCGATGTCGCCGCGCTTCTCGGTCCAGGCGTTCGCCAGCATGAGGAGGATGCGCTCGAAGCCGGGCCGGCCGTAACGATCGACGGGCGGAAAGTAGGTGCCGCCGGTGAATGGCCTCAGACTCGGCGTGAGGAAGACCGACATCGGCCAGCCGCCCTGGCCGGAGATCATCTGTACGGCGTGCATGTAGATCTGATCGAGGTCCGGTCGCTCTTCGCGATCGACCTTGATGCTGACAAAATGCTCGTTGAGGATCCCGGCGATCTTCTCGTTCTCGAAACTCTCGTGCTCCATCACATGGCACCAGTGACACGCCGAGTAGCCGATCGAGAGGAAGATGGGCCGATCGAGTTGCCGGGCGCGGGCGATCGCCTCGTCGCCCCAAGGATACCAGTCCACAGGGTTGTGGGCGTGCTGGCGCAGGTAGGGACTCGATTCGTGAGCGAGGCGGTTGGTGAACGGCATGGCTCTTCCAGTTTTCAGTTTTCAGTTTTCAGTTTTCAGTCGAAGCCCGGACACGCTCGCCCTCGTTGATACGCGGATCCTCGGGGCGGGGGAGACATCATCTATAGTAGGTAACGAACTCGTGCGGTGGAAGCCGCGTATCAACGAGGGCGAGCGTGTCCGGTCTTCGACTGAAAACTGAAAACTGAAAACTGAAAACTGAAAACTCCGAAGACATGATCCAAGTCGATCACCTCACACGCCGATTCACGGTCTCTCGCGGCGAGGTCGTCGCGGTCGATGATCTGTCGTTCCGCGTCGAGGCGGGCGAAGTCTACGGACTGCTCGGCCCCAACGGGGCGGGCAAGACTACGACGCTCCGCATGCTTTTGGGATTGCTGAAGCCGACCTCGGGGCGGGCGCTCATCCAGGGCCACTCCTCGGCCGAAGCGCCGGACGAAGTCAAACGCCGAGTCGGCCTGGTGTCCACGAGCGCGGGGCTGTATCCGCACTTGTCCGTGCATGAGATGCTGTTGTTCTTCGCCGACCTCTACGGCGTCCCGCCAGCGACGGCGAAGCGGGAACTGACCCGCCTCGTGGGCCTGCTCGGGCTGGATGGGCTCCTCGACCGGCGATGCACGACACTCAGCACGGGCCAGAAGCAGCGCGTCAACCTGGCGCGGGCGCTCATCCACCAGCCGCCGGTGTTGCTGCTCGACGAGCCGACGCTCGGCCTCGACATCCTGGGGAGCCAGATCGTCGCCGAGTTCGTCTCGCACGTCCGCAAGCAGGGCAAGGCGGTCATCCTGACGACGCACCGCCTCGACGAGGCCGAGCGACTGTGCGACCGATTCGGGCTGCTGCACGAGGGCCGACTCGTCTCGACGGGC
>JANXSH010000881.1 GCA_025356615.1 Planctomycetia bacterium
GCCGACGCCCTGAAGAAGAAGCTCCCGCGCCTGAGGATCGACCGATGAGGCGAATCGTTCACCCTTCGCCTCATCTAGAGAAGGATGCCGGATGCTCGACCTTCACAAACGAATGTCGCATCAATCCATTTACATATCTTGTCTTTCTTCGTCGTACTGCTACTCTACACACTTCCACCTCGGCTGACGAACCGCCCACTGGAACGGGCGGGGCTGAGGTGTGGCATCGGAGGCCGATTGCATGTTATCCCTTCCCTTTCCCGACATCGAGGTTTCCGCCCGGTTGATCGCCAAAGTCTTCACCCACGAGAAACCGGCCCGTCCCGTCGTACTCGACATGAGCGAGGTGAAGGTGCTGACCGCGAGCGGGCTTGGCCAACTCGTCACCTTGCACAACCGATTGCGTGCCTCGGGCGGCCAGCTCGTCCTGTGCAACGTCGGGGAGAGAGCCTACGAGGTGTTCGAGGTGACGCGGCTGACCGATCTGCTGGACGTGCGGCGAGATCACGCGGAAGGCCCCAGGATGGCACGATGACGCCCGGAGGGCGAACCGCCTGTTGGGAGGTCGGGGGCGACGAGACGCACCCGGCCTCCTTGATCCGATCGAGACAAAGGAGACGAGATGGGACGGGAGAACGGCAACGACCTTCTGGAAGAGGAGCGAAAGGGCATATTCCTCGCTCTGGTAGAGGCACAGGATACGATTCGAGACGTGGCGGAATCGCGGAAGGCCATCGCGGTGCGATTCGGAGTCACCGACCGGCAGATCCGAAAGATCGAGCAGGAGGGCATCGACGCCCAGTGGCCTCCTCTGGAGTAGAGGCGTGCGTGCGGCGCTTCCCGCGCCGGTAGAGGGCATTTTACGCCTTCGATCCGAACGCCTCCTCGAGGTTATGCACTCTCACCAATCGGGGCCGAGGGTGTCGCCGCCGTTTCGAGTGATGGCCGCTCGGAGGGTCTCTTCACTCGTCTCCCTCTTGATGGAGTGAACGGAGCCGTCCGCGAGGGCGGACCGGATGGTTGACATGAACAGTCCTCCCAGGGCCGGGAGGGGTTGATCCGCAGCGTAGGGAAGGTCTTCCGGCTTCGTCCAGGGCACCGCCTCACCCGCCTCGACCATCAAGATGGTGTTGCTCGTCCCGTCGGGGAAGTCTTCTTTCAGTTTCAGCCCTTTGACGCCCTCGAAAGCGGCCCCTTTCCCAACGAACACTTGATAGAACGTCGTGTACGGCGCTGCTGTCGTCTTGTGATCGTATCGGCCATACATCTTGGGCATCTCCGGCAGCAAGGCGATGTTGTGCGAGCTGTCCCACGGCTCGTCCAGGTGGAACTTCTCGAAGAGTTTCGCTTGTTCGATGAATGGGAGGATCAGCACCCGCCAACTGAGCAACGGCTTGCCGTCCTTGCTATAGACGGCGTGCGTCGGGAGAGTGTTGTTAATCTCATGATAGTTGTGCATGGCGACCGCCATCTGCTTCAGATTTCAGGTCAATGTCATGCGGAGAGCGGCCTCTCGGACCTTCTGCACGGCGGGCAGGAGGCCCAGGAAGATGAGCGTCGATCCGATCCCGGTGCAGATGCCGCCTATCGCGAGAGATCGCCCGGCGAGTGTCCCCTGACTTCGGCGAATGTCATAGAGCGCGAATACTGCCAGGATGACGCAGGCGAGAGCGATAGGGGCGACCGAAATGGGTGAGAAATCGGTGAACGCCCAGATGCACGTCGAGAGGACTGCCAGAGCGAGACTGGCCATCGCCTTGACGCTGGTTGCTGACATCGTGATCTCCTCCCGCCTGACATAATTGGTGGTTCGATAAGAATTATGTCGCCATCGAGGCGACGACGCAAGGAGGAAGTTCGCGATGGGACGGATTCTGAGGGGCACTCACCTCGAGCTGATCCACACGGCTCAGCTTAGAAATGATTCGAGCCAACCTTGCGCGATGTTCGCGTGAGGTTGGCTCGTCGAATCGAGCGTCAACGTAAAGTTAGCTCAACCGCCCTTCTGGCGGCCACTCTTGCCTCTACCGAAGCCGCCCTTGCCCTTGCCACGAGAGTCATCGGCCTGGCTGGCATCAGGGGATGGCGACCTGCCCGGAGAGCCGAAGGAGGAAGTGTCGGTGGACTTGGTGGTGGCCCGCTGATAGCGGAGGACTTCCTCGGCGGTGATGAAGCCGTCGCCGTTCTGGTCCATCGCCATGAACTCGCTGACGGACTTGCCGCTGGCCTTCCACTCGTAGAGGCCCACCTGGCCGTCCTTGTCGGTGTCCGCCTCGATGAACCAGGCGGGGATTTCCTTGGGCAGCTTGCCGGCGCGATAGACGATCGGGCGTGGCTCTTCTTCGATCGGCTTGACGGGGGCCGGCCCAGAAGATCCCCCGATCGTTTTGTAATACGCGACGTATTCAGTGAGTTCGATCGTACCGTTCTGGTTCGTGTCCCACTTGGCGAGGTCGGCGAGGAGAGATTGCCCACTTTGACCACTCGCCTTGATCTCTTCGACGCTCAGGGAGTTGTTCTTGTCCGTGTCCATGCTGGCGAAGGATTCGCGGGCTTTGGCTTCCACGTCTACGGGAGGTACGGCGGGAGTGGCGGGAGTCGAGGGGGTGGCCCCAGGAGCCGGGGGAGTCACACCTTGCTTGTCCTTATCGCCCCTCTTGGCCTGCATCTCGGTCATGCGTTCCTGGAAGTGTTCGGCGTAGAGCGACTTCGTCATCGTGCCATTGGTGACGCCCTTCTTCTGCAAGAAAGCCATCATCTGTTCTTTTTGCTGCTCCGGCGTTGGGCCTCGCCCCCACGATTGGAGTTGGACCGTCTTGACATCGAACGTGTCTTTCCCGCCCGAGATCATCGAAAAGATCGTGTCAGAATTGAACCCCTTGCCACCCTTCCGGCCTCCCTTCCCACCGTCGGGGCCGGGTTGCGTGAAGGCGAGCGGGCCCATGACCATGAGGAACAGGCCGCCGAGCAGGAACAGATGGAAGCGAGTCAATCGCACGGTGAAAATCCTCCATCGATGGCTGCCCGCCGCGAGGATCGCAGAGGCTGAACATTCGTCTGTACGGTATCTTAACCCCGACCCCCAGGGTTTGCCCACCTTTCTCATTTGCTTTTAATCATCTCTCAGAAATCGGCTTCACGGTCCGACCGGATGGGCCGGTGTACCGGCTGCGGGGACGGATCAAGCGGTTGTGCTGACTCTGCTCGATAACGTGGGCCGACCAGCCCGTGATGCGCGACATCACGAAGATCGGCGTGTACAGCGGGATCTCTAGACCCATCGCATGATACAGCCGACCGGCGGGCCAATCTAGATTAGGATGGAGATTCTTTTCCGTGCCGAGGATGCGCTCGAAGACTGCGGCGGTCTCTTCCCACTTCGTCGCCCCCGCACTCGCCGCAGCTGCCTGGGCGTACTTCTTCAGGATCCCCGCCCGCACGTCGCCGGCTTTGTAGACGCGATGGCCGAACCCCATGACGAGTTGTTTCTTCGCCATCATCTGGCGCAGGTAGGCTTCCGCCGTGTCGGGACCGCCGGCCGCCTGGAGGACGGACATGACCTGCTCGTTCGCCCCGCCGTGCAGCCGACCCTTGAGCGCGCCGATCGCCGCGACGATCGCCGAGTGGAGGTCCGACTCGGTCGAGGTGACGACGCGGGCCGTGAACGTCGAGGCGTTGAACTCGTGCTCGGCGTACAGGATCAGCGAAACGTCCATCGCCCTGGCGTGCTCTGCCGAAGGCACCTGGCCCGTGAGCATGTAGAGGAAATTCTCGGAATGGCCGAGGTCGTCGCGCGGTGGAACAAGGGGCTGGCCCTTGCTCAGGCGGTGGAAGGCGGCGACTGCGACGGGAATCTGCCCGAGAAGGCGCTCGGCCTTGCGGAGGCAGGCGTCGCGCGAGCCGTCCGCCGTGTCCGGGTCGAAGTGGGCCAAAACGCTGACGCCGGAGCGGATCGCGTCCATCGGGGCAGTCCCGCGCGGCAGCGCCCCGAGAAGGTCACGCAGGGGGGCCGGGATCGCGCGGGCGGCGGTGACGCGCTTACGGAACTCGGCCAACTGCGTGGCGGTGGGTAGGTCGCCGTGCAAGAGCAGGTAGGCGACCTCGTCGAAGGTGGAATGCTCCGCGAGTTCGGTGACGGGGTAGCCGCGATAGCTCAGCCCCTCGGTGATCGTCGAGATGGTCGTCTCGCCGGCGATTACGCCCTCGAGGCCGGGCGAGTAGATTTCCGTTTTGCTGGCCGATGTGTCTGCCATCGGTTCCTCCAAGATAAGTGCCGGTCATCAGCTGAAATAGGATCGGTCCCGCGAATCGTAGCCGTCGTAGTCGAGGAGCTCGTAGAGGTCGCCCCGCGTGAGCATGCCACCCAGGGTATCGCGCTGGTGCCCCTTGGCCTGGATGTCGGCAAAGACCGCCCGCGTTGCCCCCAGGGCGGCGCGTAGGCCGGTCACGGGATACAAGGCGATCCGATACCCCATCTGCGCGAGCGTCGAGCGGTCCATCGGCGGACTGCGGCCGAACTCCGTCATGTTGGCCAGGAGGCACACGCCGGGCATCGCCCGAGCGAAGGCGGCGAATTCCTCGGGCGACTCGAGCGCCTCGGGGAAGATGCCGTCGGCCCCCGCCGAGACGTAGAGTTTCGCGCGACGGACGGCCTCCTCGAAGCCAATGACCCCGCGCGCGTCGGTTCGCGCGAGGATCACGAAGTCGGGGTCGCTTCGGGCGGCACACGCGGCCCGGATCTTGCCCGCCATCACGTCGGCCTCGACGAGCTGCTTCCCCGAGAGGTGGCCGCAGCGCTTGGGCATCTGCTGGTCCTCCAGGTGCAGCCCCGCCGCGCCGGTGGCCTCGAAGAGGCGGACCGTCCGCTCGACGTTCAGCGCCTCGCCGAAGCCGGTGTCCGCGTCGCAGATTAGCGGCACGGACGAGGCCGCGACGATCGCGCGGGCGGCGTCGGCGAATTCGGTCGCGGTCACGAGGCCGATGTCCGGCATTCCGAGGCTCGCGCTGAGGGCCGCCCCGGAGAGGTAGACCGCCGGGAACCCCATGCGCTGGGCCAGGCGCGCGACGAGGGGGCAGTAGACGCCCGGAACCGCGATGGTCCCGGCGGCCCACGCCTGGCGAAGTCGTCGGCCCGGTGATGCGGCAGTCATGGCTCTCCTCCTCCCAACGCGATTCCCGGATCTCGTGTAGCAGCACTACCGTGTAACGAGGGTCGTAGGGTGGGCCTCGCTCCGCTCGACCCACCAGAACTTCTCTGGCTTCACACCTATCCCTGACACGAGTGGCTGGTGGTGGGCCTCGCTCCGCTCGACCCACCCTACACCTTCGTTCAACGGTAGTGCGTTTAACAGCGACGCGGAGCGGAGCGCGAGATGCGCCCCGCGCCGCGTCTCGGCTCAACAGTCTCTTCGGACATATTGTCCGCGTTGGGCTATGAATGACAAGAGACGAGTGTCCCCGATGTAGTTGGAGATCGATCGTGCCAATGCCCTATTCTCACCACCCCCGACAGGGCCGACTCCTCGTGTGGACAGTCGCCGTGCTGGGGCTTCTGTTCGTCGGGCTGGTCGTCTATCAGAAATTCTACGCCGGGGCGGATCGATACACCACGGACGAACACCTCCTCGCCGAGGTCGCCGAGGCGGATTTCCTCGACGATCCGCCCTCGCCCGCCGCGTGGGCGGAGTGGCGCGGACCGAAGCGGGACGGGGTCATGTCCATGCCGGGCCTCCTCCGCGACTGGCCCGAGAAGGGGCCGAAGCGGCTCTGGTCGCAGGAGGGGGGCGAGGGCTACTCGTCGTTCAGCGTGGCCGGCAGCAGGGCGTTCACGATGATGGAACGCGCCGCGAACACCGAGGCCGTCGTCTGCCTCGACCTCGCGAAGGGAACGCCCGTCTGGGAGCAGAAGTTCGACCTCCAGAAGACGTTCCAATACGGCGGACCGCGCGCCACGCCGACCCTCCACGAGGGCCGGCTCTTTACCGTCACGTCCGACGGCGTCCTGGTGTGTCTGAACCAGTCCGACGGCAAGCCCGTCTGGCAAACGGACATGAGAACCGAAGTCGGGGCGATCCCGCCGCAGTGGGGCTTCGCGTCCTCACCCCTCGTCGTCGGGAAGTACGTCTACGCCATCCCCGGAGGCTCGAAAGGCCGCTGCCTCGCGGCCTTTCACCGCGATTCGGGCGAGGTCGCCTGGGCCACTCAGGACGATTCGGCGGGCTACAGTTCGCCCGTCGCCGCGACGATCGACGGCGTCGAACAGATCCTCTTCTTCACCGGGCGACGGCTGCTCGGCGTCCGGCCCGATACGGGGGAGCTGCTCTGGCAATTCGTCTGGGACACGAAGTTCGGGGTCAACGCCGCCACGCCCCTCGTCATTCACGCGAAGTCGGGGGCGGCCGAGATGTCCTACGTCTTCATCTCCTCCGGCTACGGCAAGGGCTGCGCGCTGGTCAAGGTGTCTGGACAGGGAGGAAATTTCTCGGCGAAGGCGGTCTACGAGTCGAGCGAACTCTGCTGCCACTTCTCCTCGCCGGTGCGATACAAGGATCACATCTACGCGACGGACGAGACGCGCGATTTGACCTGCCTCGACCTACGAACGGGCAAGACCGCCTGGCGCTTCACCAAGACAGAGGAGGAGACGCACGAGTTGCGGAATCGCGGCTACAAGAAGGGATCGCTCGTTCGCATCGACGACGCGCTGTTGATCCTCGGCGAAGACGGCAAGCTCGGCCTGGTGGCGGCCGACCCGAAGGAGTATCGCGAACTCGCCGCCACTCGGCCCTTCCGCGACCGCTGCTGGACGATGCCCATCGTTGCCGACGGGAAGCTGCTGCTCCGGGACCGAAAGCGTATCTTGTGTTTGGACCTGAAGAAGTGAACCAACAGACCCTCGCCGAGAAGCTCGGCGAGGGCCGTCGTCATTCAGCGGCCCTCGAGAATCGCCTGATTAGGATTCCTTCTTCGGCTTATGCGCACCGTGGCATCCACCGCACGACGTGTTGATCGTTTTCAAGGCGGCCTTGGCGGCATCGCCGTCCTTCTTCTCGGCGGCTGCGGCCAGCGTCTTGACGTTCTTCTCGTAGGCCGTCGTCAGCTTCTTCCACGACGCCGCTTTGCCCTTGGTTGGCTTGCCCTTGCTCAGAGCATTGGCCTGTTTGACCCAATCCTTGGCGGCGGCCTGGACATCGTCCCACTCCTCCGCCGCGACGCCTTTTGTGATCTTCGCCTTGAGACCGGCCTCGCCGTGGGCCGTCTCCATGACTTCCTTGATGCTCGGCGTCTTGTCCTTGTCATCGGCCCCGATGACGTTGCTCGACACGATGATGGCCAGCGCGAGGGCGCTGGTCAGGAGGAACATACGATTCATCAGACTCTCCTTGGTGACGATTCGCCCCTACCCCGGACCCCCCGGCGATGGAACGTCTCGTTCGGATACGCAGGATTTATCGAGCGAAGGCGGATGCGTGGTCCGCCCCAGTCCGTTCTATGACCCGGTCAAGGGGTGTGGGTGTATTATGAGCGCCACCTCTCCCCGGTCCTTTAGGGCCGGGCGTTGTCGCCCGATCACTTCCCCGCCCGGCGCGGCACGAGCTGAATCAGCCCCGCGTCGATGTACTGGCCCCCGGTGTGCTGATGGCAGTGGATGGCGATCGTGTTCTTTCCCGCCTTCAGCGCTCCGAGCGCCGCCTTCGTGAGGGCGAATTCCTCGTAGTCGCCGGTGTAGCCGGTCTTCTTCACGGCCAGGACGCCGTTGAGGTAGACCTCCACATCGTCGTCGTGGTGCATCAGCAGGAAGAGCTCGCCGAGGTCGCCCTTGGGCAAGTCGAACTCTCGGCGGATCCAGATGTCCTTGGTCTTCCACTCCGTCCGCACCACCGCGCCGGGGGTTCCCTTCGTGCCGAAACCTGCCGGGCCGGACTTCCACCCCTTCGCCTCGAAATCGGCCTTGAACCAGCCCTCGGCGGGCTTGTCGAGGGTGTAGGACCAGGTATGGGCCTTGAGTTTGGAGGTCGGCACCACTTCCTTGACGACGGGGACGCGGGAGACATCGCCCCGATTGACCGCAGCGATGCGGGCGACATCGACCTTGAGGACGGCACGGTCGTAGGTGACGAGGCCGTTGGCCTCCGTCTCCACGTCGGTCAGCTGGGTGTAGACCGCCGCCGTCAGCCCCTTGTCGCGCTCGAGATCCCACACCCCGCCGAGCAAGCGCTCATACTTGCGGGTCAGCTCGGCCTTGTCGCGGACGCCGCGGTAGCCCCAGGTCTCCTTGCTCCAGGTGTGGTCCTTGATCGCCAGCCCCAGGCCACCGAACTCGCCGAGGACGCCGGCTCGCTTCGCCTCGACAGGAGGAGCGCCGGGGCCGGGGTAGACATGGATATCGTGGACATCGCCGACCTTGCGATCATTCCAGCCGCTCGCGGAGTTTACGAGGCGCGTCGGGTCGTGCTTCTTGGTCCACTCGGCGATCCGCGCGGTGTCGTACTGTCCCCAGCCTTCGTTGAAGACGACCCAGGAGACGATACACGGGTGATTGTGCAGCCCGTCGATCATTCTCCGTAGTTCCTTCTCGTAGATCGCCGCCGACTCCTTCGTGCGGACGAAGTCGGGCTTGCCCGGATCGACGCTCGTCTCGCCCGAGGGCATGTCCTGCCACACGAGTAGGCCGAGCTTGTCGCACCAGTAGTACCACCGCGCCGGCTCGACCTTGACGTGCTTCCGGCTCATGTTGAAGCCGAGCTTCTTCGTCAACTCGATGTCGTACTTCAGCGCCTCGTCCGTCGGCGCGGTGTACAGGCCGTCGGGCCAGAATCCTTGGTCGAGAACGCCCGTCTGGAAGATCGGCTTGCCGTTGAGCAGGACGCGCGGCGGATCCTTCTTGTCGCCGGGCTTGACCTCGATCTTGCGCATGCCGAAGTAGCTTTGGATGCTATCGACAGTATCGCCGTGGCCGATTAGTTCGACGCTTAGGTCGTACAACGTCGGCGAGTCCGGGGACCAGAGGTTTCCCTTGCCAATGTCGAGAACTGCCGGCTTGCCGTACAAACGCACCTTGGCCGACGCGATCTCCTTGCCACCAAGCCTTGCAGTCACCCGGACGGAACAATTGTTGCCGATGTCGTTGTTACTGACACTCGCCCAGGTAGTGACGAAGACCTTGCCTGCGTCCACATCGGGAACGATTTTCAGACCCGTTATGTGGATGCCGTGAACCGGCTCGAGCCACACCGTTTGCCAGATGCCGGTCGTGGGCGTGTAGTAGATGCCGCCCGGCTTGTTGACTTGCTTGCCGCGCGGCTGCGGCCCTTTGTCGGTCGGGTCATAGACGCCGACGATCAGTTCTTGCTTCTCCTGGTCCTTCAGAGCCTCGGTGATGTCGAACGAGAAGGGGTCGAAGCCGCCCTGGTGGACGCCGAGCTTCTTGCCGTTGACGTGGACCGTCGCCTCCCAATCGACGGCACCGAAGTGCAGCATGAGACGTTCACCAGCCCACTCCTTCGGCACGGTGAACGTCCGGCGATACCAGACGCGCTCGGCGGGCTTCATGACGCCCGACAGCGCCGACTCGACCGGGAAGGGTACGAGGATGCTCTTCTCGAGTTCCTTGCCGACGGGGACAGCCTCGTCGGCCTTGGCGAAGGCGAACTGCCACACGCCGTTGAGGTTCAGCCAGCGCTTGCGCACGAGTTGGGGCCGAGGGTATTCGGGCAAGGGCGGCCCCTTGTCCGGCCGGACATCCGCCGCCCATTTCGTCATGAGCGGACCTTTGGCGGGCTTCCACTCCTCCGCGGGAGTGGTGGCTGTCATCAGAAACAAGACGGCGATTGCGACGAGGTTGTAGCAAGGCATGACACCCTCTCTGGAGATGAAGGGACAGGAGGAGATAAGGTGTAGGCGATCGAACCGGGGATGGACAGGGGGAAATCGGAAGGCGGAAGACCCCACCCCCCAACTGGGTTGATCGGAAGTTGGGTGTGACGCGGGGAGCAGAACTGAATGAAGTCATACGAATAGGAGTCCGCCGGACGAGCAGGAGGAATGAAACAAGGACAGTCTCGATTCAACGACCCCGGCCATCGACTTCCGCACACCGCCGCGTATTCTCATCCCCCAACTCGCCATCAGTCGCGATAAGTGGAA
>JANXSH010000896.1 GCA_025356615.1 Planctomycetia bacterium
GCCGACGCCCAGGTCGAAGCCGTCGAGGATGGCGTAGCCCGCCATCAGGACGCCGACGAGGGCGAACCAGATCAGTTGCAGCGTTGTGGGATCGGTGTCCATCACTTCTCCTGTCCGGCGGGGTCCGATTCGGTGCGGGTCAGCGATTTGCGGCCGGGCTGTTTCTCGGCGGCTGCGTCGAGTAGTTGGGTCGGCGAGGTCGTCGTGGGCGGCGGCGGCTCGGCCTCGTCGGGGCCGTGGACGATCTTGCTGTGCAGAACGTAGATCCAGACGATGAAGAGCAGGACGTAGATGAAGCTGAACATAAGGATCGACGACAACACCTGACCGGCGGTCACGACTTTTTTGCTCGACATGCCAACGTTGGTCCGCAAGCCAGGACTCTTGCCATCGGTCACCATGCGGGGGGTGTCGCCCTCCCAGACGACCTCGGGATAGACGATGAACGGCTGGCGTCCCGACTCGGCGGCGACCCAACCGGTCTGGTTGGCGATCAGGGGCGCAACGACGGCGAAGACGAAGACCCCCATCAGCCAGCGCTTGTCGAACAGCGTGCCCCTGTACCAGAAGTACAGCGACCCGACCGATAAGGCGGTCAGGAAACCAGCCATCGCGACCATCAGGTGATAGCTGACAAAGGGGATCGTCACCGGCGGGCGGTCTTCCGCCTCGAACGCTTCGAGACCCGGAACGGAGTGGCTGAAGCTTTCGTGCAAGAGGAAGCTGCCGAAGCCGGGTAGAGCGATCGCGTAGTCGATCCGGTTGGTCTCCGGATTCGGGACGCCGAAAAGCGTGAGGTCCATTGGGCCGTTTTCGTAGTGCCCTTCGAGGGCTGCCATCTTCGCGGGCTGGTTGTGGGCGACGGCCTTGGCCTGGGTGTGGCCACTGATGCCCATGAGCAAAACGCAGACACCGCCGAAGAGTAGCGCGATCGTGAAGCTGCGCTTGGCGAAATCGACGTGTCGTCCGCGCAGGATGTAGAACGCCGAGATGCTCGTTACGAAGAACGCCCCTTGGATAAAGCAACCGAGCAGGACATGCGTCAGGCGGTGCATGCTGGAGGGGTTGAAGAACATGCCCCAGAAGCTCACGATCTCCGCCCGGCCATCGACGATGACGTGCCCCGCAGGCGTCTGCATCCACGAGTTGGCGACGACGATCCAGACGGCGGAGAAGGCGCTCCCGAGCGCGACCATGAGCGTGGCGAAGAAGTGCATCCGCTTGGAGACGCGATCCCAGCCGAACACCAGCACCGCGAGGAAGCCCGACTCGAGGAAGAAGGCGAAGATGCCCTCGGCGGCGAGGGCGCTGCCGAACACGTCGCCGACGTAGCGCGAGTACGCCGCCCAGTTGGTGCCGAACTGGAACTCCATGACGATGCCGGTGGCGACGCCCATCGCGAAGTTGACGGCGAATATCTTCGACCAGAACCGCGTCATCGCGTGGTAGCGGAGGTCGTCGGTGCGGAGGTACATCCCCTCCATGAAGACCATGATCGCCCCCAGCCCGATGGAGAGCGGCGGGAAGAGGTAGTGGAACATGATCGTCAGGGCGAACTGGATGCGCGACAAGAGCAGGACATCCACGACAACACCTCCCGAACGGTCAGCCGCGACGCAACGCGGAGCGCGAGGTGAGCGCCCCGCGTTGCGTTGCGGCTGACCGTTTGCATCGCGTACAGTAGAAATACTCCCGGCAAGGCCGGAGTACAAAGAGCTATCAACTGGACGCCTCGTTGAACACCCACGAGACCTCTCCCATGCCAACCGCAGTCCGCCCGCTGCTCATCACCCTGATATTCTGGCATGGTTCGAGAAGACGGCGCTTGGGGTTGAGGAGGTAGGCCCCGCGAGCCGCGCGGGGCTTGTCCGGCTCGGCTCGCCGGACCTACTGCTGTTACCCTCCCCTCGACCCATGCCCTATTTGGGTCGACCACGGCCGCACGGCTAATGACAGAGTGCAGAGTGGAAGAGGGCGAGCGGGGCGAGTCATCGCCCAGTCCCTTCTTCTACTCTGCACTCTGCACTCGATGCGATCAGCGTCGATCGACGAAGATCGGGCTGCCCTTGGTCTCCCTCTTGGAGACTTCCTTGCCGGCCTTGTTGATCTCGATCAGGTGGTTGCTCCCGCGCGTTGCGACGAGAGTGTTGCCGTTACTCATGCGGACGACGGAGCCGGGCAGGGTGACGGTGGCCTCCCAGGTCATCTTACCGGAGGCATCGTATTCACGGACCTTGTTGTTGCTGTAGTCCGGGACGATGACGCCGCCCTTGGGCAGGAAGTGGGCGTTGAAGCCCAGCGGGGTGCTGACGACGCCGATGCTGAATTTGTCGATCTCCTTGCCGGAGGCGTTGAGCTTGTAGAACCAGCCGGTACTCGAGACCATGTGGATCTTGCCGTCCTTCATCTTCTTGGCCGACAGGCAGTCGTACTGCGGCCGGGGGATGTTGCGGATCTCGGCCCCCTTGGAATCGAGTTCCAGGATTTGGTTGCGCGTCACGATGAAGATGTTGCCGTTCGGTAATCGCTCGGCGGAGACGACTTGCCCGGCGACCCTCTTGTCGAAGTAGACCTTCCCGGTGAGGTCGCGTTCGGTCACGCGGTTGCCCTGGTATTCGGAGATCATGACGCGGTCACGGCGATGCTTGCTGACGTGAACCGGGTACATCAACTCGGCGATCTCCCAACGAACCTTGCCGTTGTTGTCGAGTTCCATGACCACGCCGTTCATGCCCCTGCCGCCCTTGCCGAAGCCGCCGTTGTTATCGATGAGGGTGACGAGGGTGTAGCGACCGGTGCCGGTCAGATCGACCTTCGCGAGGTCGATCTTCTCGCCCTTCTCCTTCCACCAGTTCTCCCAGTTCCGGACGTAGCGGGTCCGGGCGGCTTTGGAGTCCGTGTCCGGGGGGACCGGCGCGGCGTCCCCCGCGAGGGTCGATAGGGCGTCTTCGGCGGCGTCGGCGTCGTCGGAGTTCTTCGACTCCAGCAGCTCGAGGAGGACCGGGACGGCGTCCTTCTCGCGGGCCATCAGGAGGGCCACGGCGACCCGGCGGCGGACGCCCGACTCGGCGTCCTTGAGGAGTTTCTTCGCGGCCGGGCGGTGTGCCGCGCCGCCGGCGCTGATGAGCGCCTCGGCGGCGCTGTAGCGCTTGATCGCGAAGGGGTCCGTCAGGGCGGCCAGGACGGCCGGGTCGGCCTTGCCGTCCTTGCTCATCGTCAAGGGGGCCAGCGAGCGGGCCACCTCCTCGGCGACATCGACATCCTCGACGCAGGGCAAGAAGTTGAGCAGCGCCTCGGCGGCACCGGCCGATTTCTTGGTCGCCAGGACGCGGGCGGCGATCGGGTAGAGGTTGTTCTCGGCGGCCGCCGGCCCGAGTTTGATGAGGATGCGCCGGGTGCGGCGGCGGATTTCGGCGTCGTCGTCCTTGGTCGCCTGCGCGAGTTGGGCGCGGACGAGGCCGCCGAGATCCTCCAGGTCGTTGCACGCCTGCTCGCGCTCCCGGAACGTGTCGGCCCCGAGTTGTTGGATCAGCCGAATCACCTTGGCGCGGGTGTCGTCGGCCAGGGTTCGCTTTTGGAAGTAGGTGATCAGACCCGGCCCGTCGGTCGGGATCTTGTTCTCCTTCAGGGTCTTTTCGTCATTCTCTTCGGCACGGCCTGGGGCGGCCACGATGAGGCCGACCGCGAGGGCGATCAGGACAAGGGTTCGGCTCCGCATGGTCACTCCACGATTTCCAGACGGGATGAGGTCGTCCGGGGGAAAGATGGGGCCGGCACGCTGCCGGCTCCGGGTTCAATAACGCACGGCACGGGTCACTCGCGAGTCCCGCTTGTATTGCCAGACTTCCTTGCCCGCCAGGTCGATCTCGAGGGCGCGATTCTGGAGCATCGACGTGACCAGGATCTTGCCCCCCGGCAGCGCCATGGCGCTGATCGGCTGGGAGACGCTGACCTGCCTGACCAGTTTACCATCCCGGTCGAGGACCAGCACCCTGTCATTATACATTTCCGGGATGAGCAACTCGCCCCGCGCCGTCACGTCGATGCGGCCGCCGGAGGTGCCGACCGTGACGCCGAAACTGCGGACCTCCTTGCCGAACCGATCGAGGCGGAAGCAGCGTGTCGTCCCGAGCTGGCAGATCAGGATCAAATCGCCACCGGGCAGCTTGCGGGCACGCATCACGGCCTGGCCCACGGGCGGCGGGACGTTGGAGACCTCCTTGCCCGCGCGATCGACCTCGATGAGGCTGTTCGCCGTCGCGATGAACGTGTTGCCGTTGGGCAGCCGTTGCGCGACGAGCGGGGCGGTGATCTTCTTCTCCCAGATGACCTCGCCCTTGCTGTTGCGCTCCGTCACGCGGTTGCCCTTGTACTCGGCGAGCAGGACGCGATCCCCCGGGAGTGCCTGGATGTCGAGGGGCATCTCGATGCCGTTGAACTTCCAGCGGACCTTGTTGGCCGGGTCGAGGCTGACGACCTCGTTGTCGTCGAGCATGACGACGAGGGTAAAGCCCTTGGGGCGCGTCGCCGCCTCGAGGGCCGCGAGGTCGGCCCCCCCGGCGGCACCCTTCCACCAGCCCTGCCACGCCTCGCGATACTTCTGGCGCGAGACGAGGGTGTTGTCGGCCAACTGCGGGGACTTGTCACCGGCGAGCCGGAAGAGGATCTCCTCCGCCGACGCCACGTCCCCGTTCAGCGGTTGGTCCATGAAATCGACCAGAGTCGTCACGGCTTCCTTCTGGTGGAGCGCCACGAGGCCGAGTGCCGCGGCGAGACGGACGGGCTTCTCGGCGTCGCCGAGCAGCTTCCGCATCGCGGGCAGTTGGTCGCTCGCACCGCCCTTGCAGAGGGCGACGACGGCCACCTGCCGCTTCCACGCCAGGTCACTCGACAGGGCCTTGACCAGGACCGGGTCGGCCTTCCCGTCGCGGACGGCGAGGTCCGCCAGGGCGAGCCGAATGGGCACCGCGATCGGTTCCCCCTCGACACCGGGCAGCAGGTCCATCAGGTAGGATACGGCACCGTCGGGCTGACGGTAGCCTACGACGCGGATGGCCGCGCCGAGGAGGGTGGAGGCGACGTTCTCTTTCTCGATCCGGCGCAGGCACGTTTGGGCGCGGGTGCGGACTTCGGGGTCTTCGTGGCGTGCGGCATCCTGGAGCTGTCGGCGGATGCGATCGCCGAGCAAGAGGAGTTGGCGCGACGCCTCTTCGCGCACGGGGAAGGAGTCGTCGCCGAGTTGGGCGATGAGCCGCTTGACGCGGGCCGCGTCGAGGGGGGCGAGCCGACTGCGGACGTAGGCCATCGCGCCGACACCGTCGGTCGCCACCTTGTTCTCGCGGAGGATCGCTTCTTCGCCCGACTCGGGGAAGGGAGCGACGGCAAGTAGCCACGCCCCCGCGCCGAGTAAGACCAGACACGCCAGAATCATCCCACGCATGATGTAGACTCCCCGGCCTGACGAGCCCGAAGCGTAAGCGACGGACGGTGACACGAATCGTCCGTCGCTTACGCTCCCGGCTCGTCGATATCACCGCCGCTTGACGCGGAAGACCTGCTGACCATTGGGTATCTGGGTGTTGGCGATCTGAGTACCTTTCTTGTCCACTTCGATGAGTTGGTTTGGCCAGTTCTGCGAGGCGACGACGGTGTTGCCGTTGGGCAGACGGTAGCCGTGCATCGCCTGCGGGACCGTCGCCCGCCAGACTTCCTTGCCCGTGCCGTCGTACTCGGCGATCTGGTTCATCCAAGTCAAGGGGATCAAGACGTTCCCGTTGTCGAGGATCTCGTTTTGATACGTGTTGACTTGTTGGGCGGCGATCACGGCGGTCTTGATCTCCTTGCCGGCGCGATCGAGGCGGATCAACTGCCGGTTGAAGGTCACGAACACGACCTGCCCGTTGGCGAGGCGGCGGGCGGAGCGGATGTCGGACGCGGGGCGGTCGTACTTGAAGACCTGCTTGCCGGCCCGGTCGTACTCGCTGAGTTGGTTCGCGCAGGTGACGAAGGTCCGGTTGTTGGGGAGTCTCTCGGCACCCATCGGGTTGGAGGCGACGGCCACCTGCCAGAGGATTTCGCCCTTCATGTTGCGCTCGGTGACGCGCATGCCGTTATGCTCGCTGACCAGGATGCGGTTGCCGGGCAAGAGCTGGGCGTCGATGGGGCCGAGCAGTCCCGTCATGGTCCAGCGGGTCTTCTGATTCTTGTCCCACTCGACGATCTGGTTGTTGTTCAACTGGATGAGCAGGGTGTATCCCAGGAAACGCTCCCGGCCGGTCGGGGCGAGCCGGTCGTCGAGGACGACTTTGGCCTTGTTGGCGATCCACCACTTCTCCCAGGCCTCGCCCCGCTTCTTGCGGTTGGCTTCGCCGTCGGGCAACTCGGTCGGGGCGGTGTCCTTGGCGAGCCGGAGGAGGAAGTCCTCGGCGCTGGAGGACTCCTCACCTTTGAGGCGGGAGACGAGAGCGATGAGGGCCGGGACGGCTTCCGGCTCGCGGATGGCGGCCAGGGCCAGAGCGACCTTGAGCCGGACCAGGTCGTCCTTGTCCTCGAGGGCGCGGCGGATCAACGGCATCGTCTCCGCGAGCGGGCCGGCGGTGAGAGCCACGCCAGCGACGGCGCGGCGGCTGGCGACCTTGTCGCTAAGCGCTTTGGCCAGCGCGGGGTGGACCTTGCCGCCGGGGAATCCGAGCGAGTTGACTGCCGTTTGGACTTCCTCCTGGAGCGTCTCGTCGTCGGCGAAGGGGCTGTAGCCGAGCAGCGACTCGAGGGCGTCCTTGGGCCGTCGCAAAGCAATCAGGCGGAACGTGACAGGAGAGAGAGGCGTCGATTTGTCCTTTTCGATCTCGGCGAGGCACTTCTGGATGCGGGTGCGGATTTCGGGGTCGGTCGTCACTGCCCGTTTCAACAAGGGGACGATGCGTGCCCCCAGCTTTTGGAGCGTCTTCTCGGCCTTCTCGCGGGTCGCGAACGATTCGTCGCCCAGGTTCTCGATAAGCTTTTCGGCGCTGCCGATGTCGGCGTCGGACAGGGTGCGTTTCTTGATCTCGTCGAGCAGGCCCGGCCCTTCGGTGCCGAGCCACCACTTGGCCCACTCGTCACGGGCCTTGAGGCGTCCGATATCGTCTTCGGCGAGGATGATCTTGGGCGAGAAGTCGCCCGCCATCTCTTTGAGGAAGGTTTCGACCTCACGGGCCTGGATGAGGGGCAAGTCCGCCAGCAGGGTGATGAGGGTCGAGACGGCCTTGGCGTCGCTCGCCCGAGCCAGCGCGAGGCTCGCCTGGTAGCGGACCGTGGGGCTCGGGTCGGCGAGCAGTTTCCGCAACGCGGCGCGAGGCTCGGCCTGACCCTGGGAGCAGAGCGCGACGACGGCGGCGGCGCGGCGGACGGGGTGTTCGTCGCCGAGGGCCTTCAGCAGCGCGGGACTCGGCTTGCCCTTGTCGAAGGCGACGCTCGCGAGGGCAGTTTTGAGTTCTTCGCGGGCCACGTCGGACTCGGCGTGGGGCAAGTAGGCGATCAGCGCCTCGGCCGTTCCGGCGGGCCGGCGCACAGTGAGCAAGCGGACGGCGGAGGCCGTGAGTGCCCCGGATTCCTCGCCGAGGGAGGCGAGGCAGCGGCGGGCCAGGGTGGCCGCGCCGGGGGCGTCCACGTCGCGGGCCGCCTGGCGGAGGACGGGCAACGCCGGGGCACCGATCGCCACCAACTCGGCGCACGCCTTCTGGCGGACCGTGGCGTCCTTGGCGTCGAGGCCCTCGATCAGTTCGGCGAGCTGTGCGGCACCGGTCGCGCCTCGGGAGCGGGTCTCGAGGAACTTGACGAGACTCGCCCCCTCCGTGCCCTGGAAGGCGTTCTTGAGGCGGACCTCGTCGTCCAACGAAGTATCTTTTTCGTCGCCCAGTACGGGGGAGATCGGCCCCTGGATCAGGGCGAGAAGTAGGGCGAGGAGGGGGAGCAACAGTAGGCGTCGCATCGTAGTGAGTCCGTCGGGGTCGTGGAGGTTCGAGCGTTGCCAGTGGTCGGGTGCCCGCCCACGCGGTGAGGTGGGGGGGCGAGGGGCGTCGATCAGCGTCGCGTGACTTTCATGGGGCGGAAGGTGAATCCTTCCCACTTCTTGACGAGCTTCCCCCTGGGATCGATTTCATAGATCGCCGTGCTGCTGCTCCCCGGTACGAGGATGTTGCCCCCCGCCGTCCGGACCGGGATCTGGGGGACGGGGACGGACGCCTCCCAGTTCTGCTTCCCGTCCTTGGCGAACTCGACGAGGACGTTCCGGCTATTGTCGGACAGCAGAACCTTGCCATCGACCGAGATGTCGGCCCCCGCGACGCCGCGGCCGTTCCAGTTGAGGTTCGTCGTTTCGACCTGATTGCCCTTGCTGTCCAGTTTGACATACTGGCCACCATACGACACATAGGCCATGCTGCCGTCGCGGAAGTGACGCGCGGCGAGGATCGAGTTCGCGTGGTAGGTGTGCGTGAGGACGGTGGCACCCTTGGGATCGACGATCAACAGTTGGCTTCGACAGGCAATGAATGTGTTGCCGTTACGAAGGCGCTCCGCCTGGAACACGTTGCCGTAGTTGTTATTCATGCCGACGACCTTGCCGGTCTTGTCGCGCTCGCTCACTCGGAACTGCTGCTCGACGATGAGCAAGTTCCCGTTACGGAGAACCTGAACATCGGTGGGGTTCTGGAGGTTACGGAGCTCCCAGCGGACCTTCCCCGACGGATCGACCTCGAGAACCCGGCCCGCGCTGCCGAGGAGTTGATTATACCCCTCGAGCATGACGTAGACCCCGAGGTCGCGTCGTGTCAGGTCGATCTTGGTCAGCTCGGTCGTCTTGCCGTTCTCCTTCCACCACTTCTCCCAGGCCTCGATGGCCTTGACTCGGCCCCCGACCTCAGCAGAGAGGGCGATCGTGGGGGACTTCTCCCCGGCGACGAGGTCGAGGAATTCTTCCACGTCCCACGCTTGCTCGATCGGCAAATCCTTGAGCAGGCCGATCAGCGCGGGGATCGCCTCCTTCCGCCCCATCGAGGCAAGCCCCTGAGCGGTGCGGAGGACGACCTGCTTGTCCTTGTCGGCGAGCAACTTCTCGAGCGCGGGCAACTGGGCGGTCGCCTTTCCTTTGCAGAGCGCGGCGGCCGCGCAGGCCCGCCGGATGGCGACATCGTCGCCGAGCGCCTTGACGAGAGCCTCGTCGGCCTTGCCGGCGGGGCAGCCGATCGAGGCGAGGATATCGACGATCTGCTCCCGCATCTCGGGCGTCTCGGCGAACGGCAAGTAGGCGATGAGGGCCGGGATCGTGCCTTCGGGTCGGCGGAGGGCCAATAACCGCGGCGTGGCGCTGGGGAGCGCGCCTTCGTCGTCCTTGTCGATCGCCTCGATGCACTTCAGGGCGAAGGCGGTGATGCGGGCGTCTCCGACCGCGACGGCCTGCCGGAGCATGGGGCAGGCCTTCTTGCCCATCTGGGTGATGTCCTTGCTCGCCGTCTCGCGCGTCTCCACGTTGGCGTCGCCGAGGTTCTTGATGAGGCCGAGGAGCTTCTCGCGGTCGTCGTTGGAGATCGTGCGGCCCTTGATCTCTTCGAGGAGCGAGGGGCCTTCGACGTTCTTCCACCACGCCGCCCAGACATCGCGCCGGAGGCGTCGAGACAGGGCGTCGTTGCCTTTGGGCGTGCCGACGGCCCACTCCCCGGCGAGGCCGGCGAGGAACTCCTCGACCGGGACGCGCTGGGCCGGGGCCAGGTCGGCGAGCAGGGCGATCAGTACCGGGATGGCCTCGGCGTCGTAGGCGCTGACGAGACCGAGCGCCGCCCGGAGGCGGACCGAGGGGCGGGTGTCTTGGAGGAGGGGGCGGATCTCGGCATGGAACGCCGTCCCGCCGGCCTTGCACAGGGCGTTGGCTGCCGCGCCGCGCCGGACCGCGTTCGTGTCTTTGATCGCCTTCAAGATGGCCGGGTCGGCTTTGCCCTCTCGGACCGTGACCGCGATGAGGGCGACCTCGATCTCCGCCAACACGATATCGTCTTCGGCAAAGGGAAGGTAGCCGATGAGGACTTCCGCCGCCGCCGTCGGCTTGCGCGTGGCGATCAGCCGGGCGGCCTGCGTGACGAGGTTCGCGGCGGTCGGCCCCTCGATGTTCACCAGACACTGTTTGGCGCGGATCGCTCCTTCGCCCAGATCGATATTGTTCGACGCCTGACGCAACAGCGGCACGGCGGGCGGGCCGATCGCGTTGAGTTCGCCCTCGGCCTTGTCGGCCGCGCCGGAGTCCTTCTCGCCGAGCCTCTTGATGAGATCGAGGATGGTTTCCTTGGCGGGAGCGGGCGGGGTCCGCTTGCGGAAGAACGCGACCAGTTCGTCGTCCGTCGCCCCAAGCCGGGCGTTCTTTAGGACGGAGGCGTCGCCCGGACCGCCGACGTTCTCCGCAGCAGCCGCGCCGGTCCCCGGCACCCCGATCCCGATGGGTTGAGGTGCCTGGCGGGCGAGCATCGGCGGGGCGAATGGCTGCGCGGCGAAGGGACGACCGAGACCTCTCTGGGCCCGCCCCTCGAATCCTAATTGCGCAGGTTGGGCGGAAGCGAGACTCATCGTCAGAAAGAGGGGAGCCACGAACATGATCGTCTACTCCGATGCGAGGTAACTCGAGATACTCCTGCATATGATAGACGAAGTAGACGAGGGGGGGGAGTACAAAATATCCAGATGTGACAAACCCGAGATAACCCCGCGTTCGCCCGAAGCGCCTAACTTCTTCGCGTCATCCCTTTGGCCTCTCGGCCAGCATCGCCTCGAATGCCAGACATCCCGCGAGCCGCTCTGCGTCTTGGGGGTGATCGCTGACGGCCAGCTCGTCCATCGTCTGGCGCATGGCGTCACGAAGGCGAACCTTCCCGTTGCGTGTCAGGATCACGCCGGTGATCTCCGGCTCGTCGCTTCGGCGGTGGACTTGCCAGCCCTTCTTCGGATGCAGCGCATAGCCGAACTCGCTCAGCGTCGCCCGCACGCCGTTCGCGAAATCGGAGGGAGGGCCGTGGCCACGGTGCCAACTGAACACCATGTCGTCGCAGTATCGCGTGTACCGAGCGCCCGTGGCGGCCGACCGGCGGGCCAGCCGCTCGTCCAACTCCCGATTCAGGAAGTTACTCAGACCAGGGCTGGTCGGAGCGCCCTGGGGTAGCGCCTCCTGATACGTCGTGAGCAGCGTCAGCAGCCGGGCGGCGCGGCCATCGACTCGCTCGCGCCACCAGTCCTCGACCCGCCCCGCCCTCGTGCTGGGGAAGAAATCCTGCACGTCGGCAGTGATGAGCAACTCGGCATCGGCGTGCGGCCAGACGTGGTGGGCGATCGACTTGCCTTCCTGGTAGGCCATCGCCGCCGGGTGGGCTTGCTCCGACGCGAAGTGTCGCGCGACGACCTCGCGCTGGATGCGCTTGAGGGCGGCGTCCGGCTCGTGGATCGACCGGATGCCGCCCGCTTTCTTGGGCCGGCTGAAGTGGCGGTAGTGGAAATGGGGGCGGAGGGAACCGGCCCTCAGGATCTCCCGGAAGGTTTCGGGAGGAATCTCCAGTTCGGCGAGCAGGTCCGACCATTCTTTCCCCGCGAGGACCGGAACGGGATCCTCAACTCGGCCCCCCAGCGCGCGGAGCAGGGGCGTGAAGACGGCACGCAGGGTCATGAGCCGCTGCTCTCTTTGCGATGGGGGACGAACAGGTCGGCCAGGTTGGGAAGGACGACGACGTTGCCGCTCTTGCCCGCCAGGGCGAGCAGCGCCTCCATTTCTTGCATCCGGGCGAAGTCCGGGTTTTCGGTCATGATCTTCGCCGTGTTCGCACGGGCACGCGCCGCAGCCACCTCGTGCCGGGCCTTCACGAGGGCGGCCCGACCCGCGCGGTCGGCCTCGATCTCGAGCATCATCAATTGGCGGACCTCTCCCGGCAAGATGATGTCGCGAATGCCGACACGATCGACTTCCACGCCGTAGCGTTTGGCCGGCTCGCCGGTGAGGCGATGGAGTTCGGCAGTGATCTCGGTGCGGTTGTCCAGCACCTGCTCGAGCGTGCGAGCCGCGATCACATCGCGGAGCGCCAACTGGAGTTCCTGGTGGAGTTGCTCGGCGTAGTTCTCGACGGCCTGGATGGCCTGGGCGGGATTGGTTACGCGATACTGGGCGACGAGGGAGATACGCACCTCGATCCGATCGGCGGTCAGGATGCCCTGCCCCGCGACGACATGACTCATCTCGCGCAAGCTGACTTTGACCACGTCCACAGGCGCGGTAGCCCAGAACGAATAGCGACCCGCCTCGAGGACGCCCGCCATCTTGCCTTCGCGGTACAGCAGCCCCCGCTCGTACTCGTACACCGTGATCTCTTTTCGCAAACCCAAGGCCGTGCGTTTCATGGGGCCTGTCATCGTGCGTCTCCGCCTGTTTCCATCCGGCCTGTTCGGCTGCCCGCGTCCTACTGAGAGGGGGCACGGGTTGACACCGCCTTTGGTCCCGTCGCCGAGGCGACTCGACCTCGAACGATGGGTATCCCCCGTGCCGCAGGCTCCGTTCGAACGTCTGCCCGGTGGCAGAAGGCAGCCGAGCAGTCCGGGTTGGAACGTACCCGTCCGGGTGAAGCCCGGATGGGTGCAAAGAGGACTCACGATTCGCGGAACGCATGACCCGAATCGGGATGCGCCGCCCGCCCTCCGGGGCAGTATAGGCGGCGGGGCGATGCTCGACCACATCCTCGCGTCGCCGTCTAGTAAGGGGGGGCTTCGCACCGCTCGAACGTCCATCCAGTACGAAACAACGACCCGATAAGACGCTAGATGTTGCTCGCGTACCGCCGTTCCAACTCGGCGAGGAGGGCCGGTCGTTCTAGTCGTGCCAACTGCCCGTGGGCCGACCCCGGCTCGTCCAGGGCCAACACCCAACCCAGCGACGCCCGACCTTCGGCCAACCCCTGGGCCATCCGCAAGCCTGGCGGGTGCAGCTCACCTCGGAGTTCGAGCAATTTTTATCGCCGTCCCGAGACGAATTGTCGATTTTGTCGTATTGCATCGGGTAGAGACGCGAGAGTTCATCGGTTGGAGACGCGAGGCGGGTCGATCCCCAACGGGCGGCGATGCCTCCTTTCGCCCCTTCCGGGGGATGCCTCGCACGTCCCTTGGAGTCAGCGACCGCGGAGAACATCTCTTCCGTACTCTGGCTCGCCATTCGAGATTTCTCTTTTTGTCCTTACGCTGCTTCACCCGAACGGAGAAGAAAAAAATGCAGCCCCCGAGAACCCAAACCATGGGAACCCTGGCCGCGCGGGAGGCGTCCTTCGTCGCGGATTTGGACATCAGTGAACGACACGGGGTCGAGAAACGCAATGCCCGGCTGCGTATCCAGG